>CAJWMT010000018.1:0-31774 GCA_913044275.1 uncultured Cellvibrionales bacterium | reverse complement strand
CATCAAGAACTTGCTTCATGATGAAATGATTTAGGTGCTCCCAACAGAATTATTTGATGAAAAAGAGATAGTAATGACCGATTACAAGAATACTTTAAACCTCCCAAAGACCTTATTTCCAATGCGAGCAAACTTGGCGCAAATGGAACCAAAAATCCTTGAAACATGGCGTGAGCAAAACATTTATCAGCAAATTCGGCACGCACGTTCGGGGAGGAAAAAATTCATTTTGCACGATGGCCCGCCATATGCAAATGGTGATATTCACATTGGACATGCCATAAACAAAATCCTTAAGGATATGGTTGTAAAATCTCGTACTTTACTTGGTTTTGATTGTCCATTTGTGCCTGGCTGGGATTGCCACGGTTTGCCGATAGAACACAACGTGGAGAAGAAAATTGGGAAAGCTGGAATCAAGGCAAGTTACTCAGCTTTTCGACAAAAATGTAGGGAGTATGCGCAGAAACAGGTTGACACTCAGAAAAGTGATTTTGTTCGTTTGGGTGTTTTTGCTGATTGGGAGAAACCCTATCTGACAATGCACCATGAAGTGGAAGCAAACACTATTCGTGCTCTTGGAAAGATAATCGAGAATGGTCACTTGGTAAAAGGATATAAGCCGGTTTATTGGAGCGTGGTTGGTGGTTCTGCGCTCGCAGAGGCGGAAGTGGAATACATTGAAAAGAAATCTTTTGCCATTGATGTTGCATATGAGGTTTTGCCGGGCACTAATTTAGATAAGTTATATGATGATTTTCATGTTCTTAAAGGAGAGGAGAGGACCTACTTATTAATCTGGACTACAACACCATGGACGATTCCAAGTAGTCAAGCGATCTGCGTAGCTCCAAGCTTAGACTATAGCTTGACTGAATGCAAAATCAATGGGGAGACGATAAGACTTGTCCTAGCGCAATCGCTTCTGGAAGAGACAATGGGAAGGCTCCAAGTTAGTGATTACCGCGTGATTTCTCGCTGCGCGGGCAGTAACCTCGAGGGATTAGTTGCTAGTCATCCATTTTATAGAAGAGAAATTCCGATTCTGGTTGGACCGCATGTTACAGCCGAAACGGGCACAGGATGCGTCCATACGGCGCCGGATCATGGCGTCGATGACTTCAACATTGCAAAACAAAATGGGATCGGCACTCTTAATTATGTGATGAGCAATGGGCTATTTAGCGATGCAGTGGAGATATTTGCTGGTGAGCACGTCTACAAGGTTGATCAAAAGGTGATTGAGCTCCTCAGAGAGAAGCAATTGCTTATGGCTTGTGAACAGTTCACCCATAGCTATCCTCATTGTTGGCGAACAAAAACACCGCTTATTTATCGTGCTACGCCGCAATGGTTTGTTTCTATGGACGAGAGCGGATTGCTAGTAAAAGCGCTGACGGCAGTGAAATCGGTCAAGTGGCACCCTGATTGGGGCGAGGCAAGAATCAGTTCAATGCTTGAAGATAGCCCAGATTGGTGCGTGTCTCGGCAACGCACGTGGGGCGTGCCCATAACAGTATTTGTGCATCGACAGACAGGACTAATCCACCCTAGAAATTCTGAATTGATAGAAAGAGTGGCAAAACTGGTTGAAAATAATGGCATTGATGCATGGTACAAGATCGATGAAAACGAATTCTTGGGAGCCGATTCTGAGAGTTATGAAAAAGTAACTGATACATTGGATGTATGGTTTGATTCGGGCGTGACTCATGCTTCAGTTCTTGGCGTTCGCGATCAACTAGCCTATCCAGCAGATCTTTATCTGGAGGGCTCTGATCAATATAGAGGATGGTTCCAATCGTCCTTAAAAACCGCAATCGCTATAAATAGCTCGGCTCCCTTTAAGACGGTGGTAACACATGGATTTGCCGTTGATGAACATGGCAGAAAAATGTCTAAGTCTATCGGTAATGTTATTTCTCCACAAAATGTTATCAATAAGCTGGGCGCGGATGTGCTCCGCTTATGGGTGGCATCTGTTGATTACAAGAGTGAGATAGCCGTATCGGAAGAAATTCTTCAAAGATCAGCAGACTCGTATAGAAGAATTAGAAATACAGCACGTTATTTCTTGTCAAATCTTGACGGGTTTGATCCTGATAGTGATGTGTTGCCACATTCAAAAATGCTTGCCCTAGATCTGTGGGCTCTTGATAGAGCAGCATCTTTGCAAACAGAAATCGTAGAGGCCTATGAAAAATTCCAGTTTCATATGGTAACGCAAAAGTTGCATAATTTCTGCGTCCGTGACATGGGAGGGTTTTATTTAGATATTATAAAAGATCGAATTTATACATGCAGTGCATTGAGTTTACCTAGAAGATCTGCTCAGACTGCGTTGTATCATATTAGTGAGGCTTTCGTTCGTTGGATCGCACCCATTTTAAGTTTCACCGCACATGAAATTTGGGGGTTCATGCCTGGTGTTCGCGATGCCACCGTCTTTGTGAGTGAGTGGTCAGAAATGCCTGCATTTGAGTTCGGAAGCGATATCCATCGAGACGATTGGGATACCATTCTTGAAGCCAAAGAGGCCATCAATCGGGTCATCGAACTCCAAAGAAATCTCGGTTCTATTAAAGGCTCGCTAGAAGCTGACGTTTCTATCTATGCGGATGAACAAAATTTTAAAGCTTTAGCTAAATTGGGGAACGAGCTTCGTTTTGTGACCATTACATCGTCCGCGATTTTGAGACCCATAGAAGATGCCGACAGCTCAGCAGATGCTTGCACCTCCGGCTTGAAAGTACTGATAGAACGGTCAAGTGGGAAAAAATGCGTTCGGTGTTGGCACTTTCTTGCAGATGTGGGTAGTCACTTGGAACATCCTCAATTATGTGGACGCTGTGTAAGTAACGTAAGTGGCTCCGGTGAGGTGAGAAAGTATGCTTGAAATGTTGAATCCCCGAAAATTGATTTTTTGGTATCTGATTGCTCTATTTGTGCTGATATTAGATCAGTTAGCCAAGCGAGTTATTACGAATAGCTTTAACTATGGTGATGTTCAAAATATCACTTTTTACTTCAATGTAGTGCGGGTCCATAACCATGGGGCTGCATTTAGTTTTCTGAGTGATGCAGGGGGTTGGCAGCGTTGGGCGTTGAGCGCAGTGGCAGGCATTGTGAGCGTTGGTATCATTATTTGGATAGCGCTATTGCCAGATAACAAACGTATCGAACGATTAGCTATGGCTCTAATTCTGGGAGGCGCTCTTGGAAACCTGAGTGATAGGGTGCTTTTAGGTTATGTTGTAGATTTTCTTGATTTTCACTGGTCTGGTATGCATTTTCCAGCATTTAACATTGCAGATAGTTGTATTACACTCGGGGCGATCCTTCTGATCTTGGATAGTTTGTTTTTTGACGCTATGCAGGCAGACCATATCAAAGGGCAATAATTTTTTATGTTGAATTCGATACGGCAAGGAGCCGAAATTACATTTAACTTCTCTTTGGCATTAGAAGACGGACACATCATAGACTCTAACTTTGAGTCGTCCCCGGCGAGGTTTTTGTTGGGAGACGGGAGTTTATTGCCAGGTTTTGAGGAAGTTCTTGAGGGGCTGGTTGCTGGTTCTGAGGCTCAATTCTTGGTGCCACCAGAGAAAGCATTCGGGCAACATAATCCGCAAAATGTTCAATTGATTAAACGATCACTATTCGATCAAGATGAATTGCGACCTGGCTTAGTCATCTCGTTCCAAAACGGTGATGGAGAATTGCCGGGCGTGGTTCAGTCACTAACAGAAGAGGAGGTTATGGTCGATTTTAATCATCCCTTGGCTGGTCAGTCGATCGTCTTTACAGTAAAAATAATAGATGTTCAGCTTCAGAGTGCCCACTAATGGATATAAAGTTAGCTAATCCGAGAGGTTTTTGCGCTGGCGTTGATCGAGCTATAGAAATTGTAGAGAGAGCCCTTGAACTTTTTGGAGCGCCGGTCTATGTGCGGCATGAAGTTGTGCACAACAGGCATGTCGTCGACAACCTGAGAAACCGAGGGGCTATTTTCGTAGAAGACTTGCGTGATGTGCCCGACGATATGGTTCTTATTTTTAGTGCGCATGGTGTCCCCAAGCGAGTCCAAAAAGAAGCTCATAGTCGTCCATTGCGGATATTCGATGCTACCTGCCCATTGGTAACGAAAGTTCATTTGGAGGTTAAAAAATACAGTGAAGAGGGCATTGACTGTATTCTAATAGGTCACTCAGGGCATCAAGAGGTTGAGGGTACCATTGGGCAATATGATTCTTCTAAAGGCGGAAAAATTTATCTTATAGAGAGTCCAGAGGACGCTCAGAATCTGTCGATTGATTCGCGGCGCGGACTAGCCTATGTCACTCAAACAACACTATCGGTAGATGATACTGCAAGAGTTATTGACGCCTTGAAAAAGCGTTTCCCTGCTATTAAGGGTCCGCGCAAAGATGACATCTGTTATGCCACTCAAAATCGTCAAGACGCAGTAAAACAACTTGCTATCGAGACAGATCTCGTCTTGGTGGTGGGGTCGGTGACCAGTTCAAATTCAAATCGCCTTCGAGAGCTTGCGGAGCGTTGTGGTTGTCAAGCTTTTCTGATTGATGACGCCAGTGAAATTCGGATGGAATGGTTAAAGGATATCAGCACAATAGGCGTGACGGCAGGTGCTTCTGCGCCAGAGTCATTGGTCAATGATGTCATCACCGAGCTAATTAATCTTGGCGCGAACGTCCCAGCAGAACTGCAGGGAGCAGAAGAGACGGTCAGTTTCTCTTTGCCTAAAGAACTCCGAGTTTAGCATTTACCCGACTTCATTTGCTGATGGGCGAATAACGATTGAGTTGATTTATCCAAATTTGGTGGCGATCTGTCAGACGAAACTAGATTGCTGGCCACTTTTTTGCCAAGTTCAACCCCCCATTGATCAAAAGAATTTATATTCCAAATGCAGCCCTCAACAAATACCTTGTGTTCATATAACGCAATTAATGAACCGAAATTTTTGGCTGAAAGGTTGTCGATAAGTAAGGTGTTTGAGGGATTATTGCCGGGATAATACAGATGCATCTCGTCCGTGCTAGTCGGTTGACCTGTCATTAACGCAGAGCCTTGTGCAAGCATGTTCCTTATTAGGGCATCATGATGCTCTGGAGTGCTCATAGCATCGCGGCAAGCGGCAATGAAATCAATGGGAACAGTATGCGTCCCTTGATGCAACAGTTGGAAGAAGGCATGCTGTCCAGCAGTACCGGTTTGGCCCCAGATGACGGGGCTTGTCGGATAATCCAATGATTGGCCTTGGCGAGTAACTGATTTTCCATTGCTCTCCATAACCAGTTGTTGCAAGTAAGATGGCAGAAGTTGAAGACGCTCGCAATAAGGTATGATTGCATGGGTTTCTAGGCGCATAAATGAGCTATACCAGACGCTGAGCAGCGCCAGAGCAACGGGCATACTTTGTTTATTTGGGGCAGTGAAAAAGTGCTCATCCATTTCTTGTGCTCCATTCAGCATCTCGCGGAATTTATCGTATCCGGCGCTTATTGCGATGGCGATTCCTATGCTTGACCACAACGAATATCGGCCACCTACCCAATCTGAAAATTGGAGTATGTTGGATTCCTTAACGCCGTAAGCTAACGCATTCTTCCGGTTTGCCGTTACAGCAATTAGATGATCTGTCTTTTGAGGGTCTTTTATATTCAAATGTTGCCGAAACCACTTAATTGCAGTATTACTGTTCATTAAAGTTTCTTCGGTCCTGAAAGTCTTACTGGCGATGATTATTAACGTTCTTTGCGGATCCAGTTTTTTTAAAGTTGACCGTATCTCTGCGCCATCGACATTTCCAATAAAATGAATATTAACTTTTGGATGATGAAATTCTGCGAGGGCATCGCATGCTAGCCTTGGGCCCAAGTCTGAGCCGCCGATTCCAATATTTACAACATTTGTGATTGGTTTCCCGTCAATACCCAACCAAGCCCCTGAGCGAATACGTTCACTTACTTTTTTAATCTGCTCGTTCTGGACTTCCACTTTTTTTATTAATTGGCTGAGTTTGCCAGTTTGGTCACTTCGACTTGTTCTCAAGAGAGTATGGAGCACAGCGCGATTTTCCGAGGTGTTTATTTTTTCACCTGAGAACATTGAATCTTTCATTTTTTGCAGAGGCGAATTGTCGGCAAGAGCTATTAGGTCAGCCCAAATATCCTTGTCAATTAAATTTTTTGAGTAATCCAAAAAGAGCTCGTTGGTACTTACTGAAAATATCTGAGAGCGCTCTTTGTTTACCTCAAATTCATGTCCAATGTCGACTGGCTTGTTCCGTGCGCGTCTCTCTAGCTTATGCCATGCGTCTGTTTTATCGGGGACGTAATCTGATGTGTCCATTTTTCTTCTCTTGTCTTAATTACTTGCGATAAGTTTCTAGTTCTGCATGGGATGGTAAAAAGGCTAGAGTAGCAATAAGAGACCCTAGACTTTCTATATTGTACTAAACAATTTGTTTGTAGTTTGGCTAAAAAAATACAAAATTCAGTAATATGTTTTTAAAAACCTTTAAATATTGTCGGAAATGTAACAGCATTATTTTGTATATATTACTCCCTTACTTATTGGATAAAGCAAAGAGAATTTGTGAGAGAATAGTTTAAAGGGAATCGTGATAATATTAGTAAGAATGAATGTGGGGACTCATTTTTATTTTGAGAGATCAATTAAGATGACAATGCCTTGGAATCTTGTTGCTGATATTGGCGGAACTAATGCACGTTTCTCGGTTGTGCATCATAGAGAGCTTTGTGACTCTATTGACCTGCACTACTCGGTGGAAGATTACCCTAAATTTCACCACGTAATTGAAGTCGTTATTGACCAACTGCGAGAAATTCACGGATTAGTCAATGCACCAGATCAAGTTTGCCTTGCCGTGGCATGTCCAGCCGATTCGGAACAGATTACTTTCACTAACAGTCATTGGGAATTTTTTCGCGGAGACCTGAAACGCCAGTTTAATTGCAATGAGTTGCACATTATCAATGACTTTGAAGCGCTTGCTTATGGCGTTACTGAATTAGCTTCTAAAGACTTATTGAGTATAGGTAACGGATTAGAAAACCCCGATAAGCCGAAGGCAATTTTGGGAGCTGGGACAGGCCTAGGAGTGTCAGCACTGGTGCCTAATAGCCGCGGTTATGAAATCATAACTGGCGAGGGCGGACATGCTGATTTTGCTCCTGTAACAGACTTGCAGATTGATGTTTTGAGACATCTTCTTGGTTCATGCCAACGAGTATCCTTCGAGCGTCTGTTATCTGGAAGAGGCTTGTTGAACATCTATAATGCAATCTCTGAGCTTAATGGTGTTTGTAACTCGTTGGATCAACCCTCACAAGTTGTTGGGAGTGCAGTTGAAGGCAGCGACCAAATTGCAATACAAACACTAGAATTTTTCTGTGAAGTCATGGGATCAATGGCGGGCAACTTAGCTTTAACCTATGGGGCGGGAGGCGGTGTCTATGTCGCGGGTGGGATAGTGCCTCGCTTTGAACAATTTTTCATCCATAGCCGGTTTAGGCATTTTTTTGAAAATAAAGGACGGTTTTCGGGTTACCTTAAATCGATACCAACATATTTGGCGTCTAGGCCAGATCTCGGTTTGGTCGGCGCTGCAAAGAGTTTAATTTTAAACCAGGAATAAATTGATGCGGGATTTGTTGGCAGGGCAAAGATTGGTGGCAATTCTCACCATCGAAAAAAGTGAAGACGCAGTGCCGCTCGCAGCTGCAATAATTGAGGGTGGAATCAGCGCGATAGAGATTACTTTTCGCACAGACAAAGCCATTCAGAGTCTCCGAGAAATACTTTTTAATTTGCCTGAGGCTATTGTAGGTGCAGGAACAATTATTTCTGAGGATCAGCTTTCAATCGCTGAGGATTTGGGTTGCAAGTTTATGGTTTCTCCGGGTGCCACAGTTTCATTGCTTGAAGCTGCTAATGATTTGTCTATTCCATTACTTCCTGGAATATCTTCCATATCTGAAATTATGTGCGCCATGGAGTATGGCTACCGTGATTTTAAGTTTTTTCCTGCTGAGTTAGCTGGCGGAGCGGCGTTCATAAAGTCATTGATTAACTTGTTTCCTGATACTATGTTTTGTCCGACAGGAGGAGTGGGAATCCAAAATATGAGTGGTTATTTGAGACTGCCTAATGTCTTGGCAATTGGTAGTTCATGGATTGCGCCTCCAGAGCTCATAAGAAACAAACAGTGGTTTCAAATAGAGAAATTGGCCCGTGAGGCTGCAGCTTTGTCCTCTAATGGACTGGCATGACTCTTGAAAAGGCTTAAAGGAAAAATATGGCAAAGAATTCTGACAGGTGATACTTGGCTTCGATAGGCGTCTCACTGATAGAATGCTAATATCTATAATCGTCTGCATAAAACTTTCCTAGGCTTAAGAAAGTGCATTTAAGCACTCATTAGAGGCGCTGCCGCAACAGAACGATACTTGAGGATACTTCCTTCGCAAACCTTTCTTGCACAGCAATTACTCAGTTATATATCTACGAAATCAGTTGATGTTTTTCTAGCATTCATTTGCGATAATTTCGACATCAGATAATTAAATCAGAGAGGGAGAAGATCATGTCTAATGGTCAAGTTTATCCAGTTTCTGAGTCTTGGAAGCTTTCGGCTTTTATTGATGAGAAAAAATATAACGCTATGTATCGGCGTTCCATAGAAAATCCCGAAGAGTTCTGGGCCGAACAAGCTAAGAAGTTTTTGACTTGGGATGATTTTTGGTCATCGGTTTGTTCGTATGATTTCCATCGAGGTGAGGCTCGCTGGTTTTCTGGCGCTAAGCTCAATGTTTCTGTGAATTGTATTGATCGTCATTTGCCGCATCGAGCAGATCAAACTGCATTGATATGGGAAGGAGATGAACCCGACAATCATCGGTATATAAGCTATGCCGTTTTATTTGAGAATGTTTGTCGCTTTGGTAATCTTTTACGGAGCAGAAATGTTGAGAAAGGTGATCGAGTTTGCATTTATATGCCAATGATTCCAGAAGCAATCTACGCAATGCTCGCTTGTGCTCGTGTTGGCGCAATTCACTCAGTGGTTTTTGGAGGATTTTCCCCCGAAGCGCTGAAAGATCGCATTTTAGATTCAGATTGCAAAGTTTTGATTACTGCAGACGAGGGCTTAAGAGGTGGTAAAACCATACCTCTCAAAGCAAACGCTGATCAAGCTCTGAAAGACTGCTTGAATGTGCATAGTTGTATCGTAGTGAAGAGAACAGGTAGAAAAATTGAATGGGTGGAAGGTCGTGACATTGACTACAGTGAAGCAAGTGCATGTCAGTCATCCATATGTCAACCCGCCCTAATGGATGCCGAAGATCCACTATTCGTGCTGTATACGTCGGGCTCGACAGGAAAGCCAAAAGGCGTTGTCCACACCAGCGGAGGCTATCTGCTGATGACAGCTATGACGCATCGGTATGTATTTGACTACAAAGAAGGTGATATCTACTGGTGCACCGCGGATGTGGGTTGGATTACAGGTCATAGTTACATAGTCTATGGCCCACTATGCAATGGCGGCACCTCTCTGATCTTTGAGGGAGTTCCAAGTTATCCTGATCTATCCCGATTTTGGCATATTATAGATAAACATCAAGTCACTCAGTTCTATACGGCACCTACAGCCATTAGGGCTTTGATGGGAGCTGGGGAAGCGTGGTTGGATACTACCTCGCGTAGCTCTCTAAAATTATTGGGCACCGTCGGGGAGCCCATAAATCCGGAGGCATGGGATTGGTATTTCCATAGAGTTGGAGGTGGTCGATGTCCAATAGTTGATACTTGGTGGCAAACTGAGACCGGCGCGCATATGTTAACGCCACTGCCCGGAGCGTCTACTTTGAAACCGGGTTCGGCTAACCGTCCTTTTTTCGGTGTTCAGCCTGCACTTTTGGATTCTCGAGCCAATGAGATATCGGGTGAGGGTGAGGGTTTATTAGTTATAAAGACATCATGGCCCTCTCAGATAAGAACTGTCTTTGGGGATCATGAAAGATGCGTGAGCACATATTTTTCTGCCTATCCCGGTTATTATTTCACTGGGGATGGGGCGCGAAGAGATGGAGATGGAGATTACTGGATTACGGGCCGAGTTGACGACGTGCTCAACGTTTCAGGGCACCGCATGGGTACCGCCGAAATTGAAAGCGCTCTAGTGCTTCATGAAAAGGTAGCTGAAGCGGCTGTGGTCGGATGTCCGCATGAGATTAAAGGTCAAGGCATCTACTGCTATGTCACACCCATGTCCAATGTGATGCCAGATGATGAGCTCTACAATGAACTGTTGGAGCTTTGTGCCAGCGAAATCGGAGCAATCGCAAAACCTGATTTCATTCAGTGGGCTCCTGGGCTCCCCAAAACTCGTTCTGGAAAGATTATGCGACGTATTCTTAGGAAAATAGCTGCAAATGATTTTTCTAATCTTGGAGATACCTCAACTCTCGCGGACCCAGGAGTAGTCAGGGACCTTATAGACTCACGCCGAGCCTTTAGTTAAGGTTGTGTTTCAGTCCGTTTTTTGTTGATCTGTAGGGCGCTTGAATCATAAGGTTTAATTTGATAACTTTGAGCAATGGTTGTATTTGAACTATTTAAGAGTTTATTCTATCAGACTGCTACAGTCTCTTATGCAGGTTAAATTGCAACTAATAACAACTAATAACAACTAATAACAACTAATAACAACTAATAACAACTAATAAGAATAAAAATAATAATAATAAGATTTTTAACAGGGATGGGCATTGATAGTATGCCTGATGGGTCGTGGAACCAAGCATAAGAAAACAGCTAGCGAGCTTGATGCGACAGCGGAACTTGTCGCAAAGTGCCTTGTCGCGGGCAACTGGGGTGCCTCAGCCCACTATCAATCGAATTCTTAGTCAAGCTACCTTAGATCTTCGTAGAGATTCAGTAGTGCGAATCGCCGAATATTTTGGAGTTGCGCCCGAAACTCTATATGAAAGTGATGGCGGGGGTGCTTCAAAAGAGCAACCGGCCGTTAATAATCCTGATTCCCCATCAAGTGCCGAAGTGATTGATGACATCTGTAAAAGGGTTATGTCGTTATCGAGACTTCAAAGAGCTGAGATTCTTCAACGTCTCGTGGAAATGGTTGTAGTGAAATAGAGATATAGATGTTTCCCAATTGATTAGTCAGCGCGGTTCGGAAAATTTATAATCTTATTAAAATGTTGTGATCGCTGATTAATATACCCGCGCGAGCAATGTAATTGTAGAATATTTAATTTACTGCTACCATTGGCCTTCCTAAGGGGCGGCGGGAGCCTGAGATGAACCCTTTGAACCTGATCCGGGTCGTGCCGGCGTAGGAATAGGATTTTATAATTTCCGCTCCTCCTCAGTCAGTCGACTCCTTTTTTAGCTTGGAATCCCACAGGGAGGAAAAAAGTGATCCTACTAAATTTTTTCGCAATTCCTTGGAGATACTTAATCTTTGTTTTATGGCATTGCATTGCGCTTTTGGCAGCGTGCATGACTTCCAAAACATATTCGAGTATCGAATTAAATGAGATTGTAGTCCAATCCGATTTGAGACGCTCCTCACTTTTTGAGACTGCGGCCAGTTTGAGTGTGCTAGACAATAAAACCATTGAACTTCGTGAGGCAAAACATTTGGAAAATCTTATAAATCTCATTCCCAATGTTAATTTTTCTAGTGGTGCATCAAGGGGCCGTTTTTTTCAGATTCGAGGGATAGGTGAACGTAGTCAATTCATTGAACCTCTCAATCCTTCGGTTGGTCTCTTGATTGACGGAATTGACTTCACTGGAATCGCTGGTGCAGCTACGACGATGGATTTAGAGCAGGTAGAAGTCTTTCGTGGGCCCCAAGGGACGATCTATGGCGCAAACGCCCTAGCTGGTTTAATTTCATTAAAATCAAAACAACCGACGGAAAACACAGAAGGAAACATATTGTTATCGGCTGGCCGATTCGGTACGAGCTCAGTGGAAATGGCTGTTGGTGGATCCATGAACGATGATACCGCCTATCGCCTAGCCGTGCATAAGCACTCGAGTGATGGTTACACGGAAAATGAATTCTTGCAACGTGACGATACTGATAATATTGACGAAAAATCAATGAGAGCTATCGTGCAGTGGCAGCCAACTGTTGCTTTCACCAGTAAATTCACTCTATTTTTTGTACAAATCGACAATGGTTATGATGCTTTTTCGCTGGATAACACACGTGTCACTTTATCCGACAAACCGGGTCATGATCGGCAAAAGTCAGAAGCACTAGCGATAGATAATAAATGGTCCATTAAAGACGGGTTTGATTTATTTGCTTTGCTAAGTCATGCAGAGACCGACTCAGAGTATGGTTATGATGAGGACTGGGCATTTCCAGATATATGTATTGGCCTATCGTGCGAAGGTTGGGAGTACTCATCTGAAGATAATTATATGCGAGACCGGGAAAACAGTGCACTAGATATAAAACTGGTCTCAAAACGACCGATACTGTTTTTTGGGGAAAGTTACAACTGGATTATCGGAGCCTATTTGCGTCGACAAGACGAGCGCTTGTTGCGTCAATACACTTATGAGCCAATGGATTTTAGCAGCGATTTTGACACAAAGAATCGAGCTATTTATGGTCAAGTTAGTTCGGAATATGAAAGCGATTTGAGTCTTTCTTTTGGCGCAAGGATAGAGACTAGAGATGCGGATTACAACGATAGTGATTTGGTAAGGCACCACATTAGCGAGGATTTATGGGGCGGGCGAATTTCTCTATCATATAAATATTCTGAAGACATAATGCTATATGGCTTAATCTCCAGGGGATATAAGGCTGGAGGAGTAAACAGTGAACCAATTTTGGAACTAGAAGATCGAGCGTTTGATACTGAATTAATGTGGAACTTTGAGCTGGGAGTGAAGGGGATATGGATGAATGGTCGGCTTCAGGGACAGCTATCAGCATTCAATCAGAAGCGTAAGGATATCCAAATCAAGCAGTCATTGGTTCAAACGAGAGAGGATAGTTATGCGAGCGACTTCGTAGACTTCATAGGTAATTCAGCGCAAGGGATCAACTATGGTCTAGAGCTTGAGACGATTTGGATGGTCACTTCTCGTTTGTCAGTTTTTGTTAACCTAGGCTTGCTCGAGACTAAATATGATATCCCTCAAGCACAACTTCTGAATCGGCGGGAGCAGGCACATGCGCCAAATTATCAATTCTATCTAGGAGCGGAATACATCTTAAACGAAAATTTGTCTCTGAACCTCGAAATAGAGGGTAAGGATGAGTTTTATTTGTCTTCCAGTCACCAGGAGCGAAGCGACCCCTATGAATTGTTCAACATAAAGTTAAACTATGGTTTTGACAAGTGGGATGTTTCTTTTTGGATCAGAAATTTGACTGACCAGGATGTGATCGTTCGTGGCTTTGGAGGTTTCGGAAATGATCCGAGAAAGTTTTACGCTACCGAACCTTATTACCAGTATGGGGAGCCTAAAACTTTGGGATTTAGTGCTCGCTATGAATTTTAGATTCGTCATAAACAAGTAATGCAAGGGAGTAAACTAATGCAGGTGACAATTGATGTGAGCATGTATCCTTTTAATAGCGATTTTAAGCCTCCAATTAAGGATTTCATCTCTAAAATTTATTTGCATAAAGATCTCAAGATCAAGACTTTCCCAACTTCTACGGTAGTGCAAGGCGATTATGGACAAGCCATGGAGGCTATAAAAGACACGATATCTATCTGTAATGATAAGTCAGAAAAGGCAGTTTATGTGTTGAAAATCATACCCGATTACGAAGCATTGTAACACTTGATGGCTTGGTTTAACTTGGAATCGCTTGCGGTTTTGCTTTCACTGGGCTACCTAGTGCTGGCAGTGCGCGAAAATGGTTTTTGTTGGTTTTTGGCGTTTTTAAGCACATCAATCTATGTTTATATCTTTGCTACTGTGTCACTTTATATGGAATCTTTTCTCAATGTTTACTATATGGGCATGGCAGTTTATGGCTGGTATCAGTGGAAACGAGCCGGTTCGCAAGGTGTTGGGCGTGACATATGTAGGTGGCCACCTTCTTGGCATCTATTAATCGTCGGCGCTGTATTTGTTGGCAGCTTGATCTCTGCTCAGATGCTTCGAGCATATACGGACGCTAGATTTCCCTTTTTAGATTCTTTTACGACCTGGGGTAGCATTGTTGCTACAGTGATGGTGGCTCGCAAAGTTTTAGAGAACTGGTTGTACTGGCTGGTAATTGATGCGCTATCGATTATTATTTTCGTCGATAGGGAACTATATCAGACAGCTTTGATGTTTGTGCTTTATCTTATATTGGCGGCGATTGGTTACTATAACTGGAGAAAAATTTATCGAAAAGAGATTACAAACGCTCCTGGAGGGCTCGTTGCTGAACTGGAGGTGTTGGAGAAAAGCGAGTGATTTGACCTGCAATGCGCTGCCTATCGTTGAAAAGGAACTCAGCATTGGTCTTGTGAATCGGAGTTTTCTGGTGCGGAGCGGAAAATTCCGAGCTGTGGTTCGGGTCAATGCGAGGGATTCTGATAAGTTGGGCATTGATCGTTTTAGAGAAGCGCAAATACTTAAGGCTCTTGAAGGCAAAGAGTTTGTGCCAAATATTTTGTATTGGGATGCAGATGTTTTGGTAACAGAATATATTTCAGGTGTGAAATTAGATAATGAATCTCTTAAGAGTTCTGAGTTTCGATCGCATCTCTCATCCGTTCTTTATGAAGTCCAGACTACCCGTGTAACCGACATCAATCGATTTAGCTACCTTGAGTGCTGTACTACATATGCGCGAAATTTGCCTTATAGTCCGTCAGAAGTGGTTGATTGGGAGAGACTTTGCATTGTCGCCAAGGAAATAGACAGGAGCTTCCGGGCGCCTGTCTTATGTCATCATGACTTAATCGCCGAGAATATTATAATTCGGCAAGACTCTATAGTTTTCATCGATTGGGAGTTTGCAGCCTTGGGGCATCCCGCTTTTGATTATGTTAAATTGTTTGGAGAAAATATATCTAGAGGCATGCTCTCGAGCAGGGGTCTTTCGTCAAGCGTAATAAAACAGATTGGATTTTTGCAGTCCGCGATTGATGACCTCTGGTTCGCAGCGCAAAATATAGTGAAAGGGTCAAGCGATGAGAGGGGGCCAGAATGACTGAAAAACTCAATGAGCTAACGCCTGAAGAACGACATATTATTATAGAAAAGGGCACGGAGCCACCTTTTAGCGGTGTTTATAACGAACACTTTAATAAAGGTGTATACAATTGTAAGCGCTGTGGTTCTCCCTTATATAGCTCGGAGAGCAAATTCCCATCGCACTGCGGTTGGGCGAGTTTTGACGACGAGATCGAAGGTTCAGTGGCGCGAGTTAGGGACGCAGATGGGCGCCGAATTGAAATTCTATGCGCTTCTTGTGGCGGCCACCTAGGCCATGTGTTTGAAGGAGAGCGTTACACCGAGAAGAACACGAGGCATTGCGTTAATTCATTGTCTGTGCACTTTTGCTCAGATGATTGATTGACAAGGGCTGTGGGGATGGATCAATTGCTTATTAATCTTTAAAGTTTTTGAATTGGAACGGTTGGCCTAAATCGGCTTCCCGAACCAGTGCCATTACTTTTTGGAGATCATCGCGCTTCTTGCCGGTGACTCTTATCTGATCTCCTTGAACCTGCGCTTGAACTTTGAGCTTTTGCCCTTTTATCATCTTGACGATACTTTTGCTTACTTCACTTGAGATACCGTTTTTAAATGACACCGGTATTGAAAATGTTTTGCCTGAGTGAAGAGCTTTTTCGTTAAAGACCATAACACTTGGTTCTATATTGCGCCTAATTAATTGATCGCGAAAAATGTCCAATAACTGCTGACATTGGAAGTCTGCTTCGGCACTAATGGTCACCTCATTATTATTGAAGACAATGCTTGCATTTACCCCGCGAAAATCGAAACGTTTCGCAATTTCCCTGTTAGCATTATCTGAGGCATTTAAAACTTCGGCGCTTTCAATCTGAGAGACAATATCCAAGCTTGGCATAATTACAAGTATTCTATTGCTAAATTTTTATGGTGCAGATTTTAAATGATTTTGAAAATAAATCTATCATTAGCCAATCGGATTTATTGCAAAAATTTTGGAGGTATCGACTACTCATGATATCTTTGAGAACGAGGCTGGAAATATGAATATAAATCTTGTTGATCCGGAATTGGTTCCTTTCTTGGAAAGCTTTCCTCCGTTAGATATCTGGTCAGATTTGCCTGGCTTCAGACAAAAGTATGCTCAACGCATAGAGGACTTACGCGTCGATTTACCCGAGATCGAAGGGGTCGATAGCGACGATTATACGGTTGATGTCGACCTACTTACGGGAGTCAATATCAGGGTCTATAGACCGGCTGATTGCGAGGAGGATTTGCCAGCTATGCTCTGGTTGCATGGCGGTGGATATTGCTTGGGCAGCATACAGATTGACGATGAATTTGCTAGAAATATGGTAAAAAACATCGGCTGCGTAGTCGTTTCGGTAGATTATCGGTTAGCGCCCGAGAATAGATTTCCTGGAGCTCTTGATGATGCATATGCAGTGTTGAAGTGGATTTTTCAGAAAGCAAACGGTCTTTGTATAGATGCAAAAAGGATAGCAGTCGGGGGTATCAGCGCTGGCGCTGGACTAGCGGCAGGCTTGGCTCTGGCTGCTCGAGACAGAGGCGAGATCGAATTAATTTTTCAGTCTTTATGGTGCCCAATGCTGGATGACCGAAATAACTATGTATCAAGCTATTCTATCAATGATCCGCGAGTGTGGAGTCGGGACGATAACCTTCGTGCTTGGCGAGCCTATTTAGGCAAAGATGGTGGAGGAAGTGATACCTCGCCCTATGCGGCTCCAAGTCGAGCCCACGAACTGACTGGACTTCCACCAGTATATATGCGAGTCGGATCGTTAGACCTCTTCTTGGACGAAGATACCGCCTACGCAGAGCGGTTGGTATCAGCGGGGGTGCAAACTGATTTTGCGGTGATAGAAGGTGCGTTCCACGCTTTTGAAATGCTTCCGGGGGCTGAGCTTTCTCGTCAGGTCCGTGAAGGACATTTCGCTGCGATAAGAGACGCGTTGTTTTAATGAGTCATATGATTCAATTATCTTCTCGATAGATTAGGCGCCCAAATAAAATTCCTAGCTCAAAAAGGAGCCACATGGGAACGGCTAGTAAAATCTGTGAGATTACATCTGGTGGCGTCAACAGCATTCCGAAAAAAAAGCAACCGACGAAGACAAATGGCCTTTTTGCAGCTAGGTTTTCGGGATTTACTGCTCCCATCCACGATAAGATAACGACACCAATCGGGATTTCAAAGCTCACACCAAACGCAAAAAACAGCTTCAATGCGAAGTTTAAATAGCTGCGCATGTCAGGCATGATTGTTATGCCGTCGGGCACAGTGCTAGCGAAAAACATAAAAACCAATGGAAAAACAATGTAATAGGCGAAGGCCATGCCTGTGTAGAAAAGTACCACACTCGAAACAAACAGCGGTATGGCAATTTTCTTTTCTCTCTGATAAAGCCCCGGCGCAAGGAATGCCCATATTTGGAATAGTATGTATGGCATAGCAGCAAATAGGGATATCACGAGTGTCAATTTAAAAGGAGTTAGGAAAGGCGAAGCGACTTCAGTTGCAATCATTCCTGAAGATTCGGGAATAAACGCTCGAATAGGCTCTGAAACATATAGATATAAATCGTTGCTAAATGAAAATAGTCCTGAAAAGATAATTAGCACGGACAGTATGGATTTTAGCGCGCGGTCTCTAAACTCGATTATATGTTCGAGGAAAGGTTGGCTGGGTAACTGTTCTTCGGTCACTCTGGTCAACCTTCTTTAAATGGTGTTTTGGCCTCAGTTATTAACTTCTCGGCTTCCTGTTTTGTACTCTCGAGATCGCGCAAAATTTTTTCGTTGTGTAGTTGCTCTCTAACCTCATCCATACCTAGTTCATCTTCGATTTCTCTTTTTGCGCTTGATAATGATGCTTTGATTCGCCCAACCCATAAATTGATTCCGCGCAGAGTCTCTGGCAGGCGTTCAGGACCCATTACAACAAGGCTTAAGATGCCGATTACTAGTAGCTCGGAAAATCCTATATCGAACATATCTACAAGTTTCGCTAATTACTTTAAGTCAATCGGAGGATCTAGCTATTCTCCCGACACTTTAGAATTGTTGTTGTCATTTGCTTCAGGTTGGGGGGCCGTTTTTGCATGATCTTCGTCCGTTGCCATAGAATCTTTGAACCCTTTAATCGCACCCCCAACATCGGTCCCAATGTTTCGCAACTTTTTTGTACCGAAGAGTAATGCTACGATGATCAGTATTATCAATAGTTCCCATCCACTAAAACCCATGTTGGTATTCTCCCTTGTAATTAATTATTCTGTCGCTGGGATTTCTCTTCAAATCCTGAGACCTCGAATCTTCTGTTAAGTTCGTCTAATACTGCTTTTGAGTCTGTTCCTAAGTGAGATAGCATTACCATAGTATGGAACCAGAGGTCGGCTGTTTCATATACTACTGCATCTGTTTGACCACTCATTATGGAATCTTTGGCGGCTAGGATGGTTTCGACGCTTTCCTCCCCAACCTTTTGTAGAATTTTATTAATACCGTGTGCGTGCAAGGAAGCCACATAAGAGTCAGCTTTCTTATCTCTTTTTCGCTGCTCAAGCAATCGGTTCAATCGTCCTAGTATGTCTTCATTCATGAATCGATATCCTTTGCATTTTTAATAATTGACTCCACAATCTCCCAATTATCCCCATGAAGGGTTCTGTAAAAACAGGATTCACGTCCGGTATGACAGGCTATACCATTTACTGCTTCCACTTTTAGCAAGATAGCATCGCTATCACAATCGATTTGCAGTTCGATCAGTTTAAGAATATTTCCGGACTCCTCGCCTTTCCTCCATAGCTTTTTACGAGACCTTGACCAGTATACCGCCCGTTGTTCTAGCACGGTTGT
The DNA here is from genome assembly GCA_913044275.1 of uncultured Cellvibrionales bacterium. Taxonomy (GTDB): domain Bacteria; phylum Pseudomonadota; class Gammaproteobacteria; order Pseudomonadales; family Porticoccaceae; genus TMED48. Next base: position 12,634 of record CAJWMT010000018.1, on the reverse strand, counting down.
TTCAAGAGCCTCTCTATTCATCCAAGCTAGCACGAGCACTCTTCCGCTGAGCGCGTCTTGAGTAATTGCAGGAACTAATCCATCCTGATTCCATAATACATCGTCAGCGTATGTCATTGTTATGATCTATTCGGTCAAAATGATTTTTGTCTATGGGTTAATTATGGCAGCAGTTAGCCTTTAAAAACAGTATTGTCTAACGCACTATCATTACAATTATCGCAGCGAGGACGACTATCAGGTTTAGTGCGGGTACTTCATTGATGGACTGGAGCCACGCGGGATATGCTGATAAAACTCCCGCAAACATCACAACTAGTGCGAGCGTTATTCTCGGTCCAATGCCTTTACGGTTGTTTTGACTTGTCATCGATTTTGAAGATTCCTTTTGCTGAGCATTCTCCAATGCTCCATATACAAGGGGAGGAAGTTGAGGAAGTTGCTCTATCCAATCGGGCATCAGAGTCCTGAGTGATTTGTAGATCCCGACCGGTGAGTAACGTTTTCTGACCCATTTCTCAAGGAAAGGTTGTGCCGAGGCCCATAGGTCGAGTTGCGGGTATAGTTGTCGGCCGAGACCCTCAACATTCAATAACGTCTTTTGCAATAACACGAGAGACGGTTGGACTTCCATATTGAATGCTCGCGCTGTGTTAAAGAGTTGCACCATCATGTGTCCCATTGAGATCTCATTAAGTGGCCGTTGAAAAACCGGTTCACAAACGGCGCGGATGGCGCCTGTCAATTCATTGATTGACGTGTCTTTGGCAACCCATCCAGAGCGGACATGGAGTTCAGCGACCAGTCGATAATCGCGCTTAAAAATTGCTAGGATGTTTCGTGCCATATAGAACTGATCTTCCTTACTTAATGAACCCATAATGGCGCAATCGATAGCAAAGTAGGCCGGTGATCTGGGATTATTGCAATCGACGAAGATGTTGCCTGGATGCATGTCAGCATGGAAAAAATTATGTTCAAAAACTTGCTGAAAAAAAATCTCTACTCCACGTTCGGCAAGCAGCTTCAAGTCAACGTCGGCGGCTTTCAATGCAGCCATGTCTGTGACCGAGGTAGCATAGATTCTGTCCATTACAAGAACGTTCTCATTAGAATAATCCCATAGTATTTCTGGAACGAATAGAAGGGGAGAATTTTCAAAATTGTGGCGTAGCAAAGATGCATTGGCTCCTTCAGACTGCAAATTCAACTCGGTCAGTATTACATTTTGATAGTCGGAAACCACTTCGACTGGATGCAACCTTTCTCCGTCAGGGCTGTATTTCAAAACCAATTTGGCGATAGTAAATAGTAGCGCGAGGTCCTCACGTATTATTTTTTCTATGCCGGGTCTGACGGCCTTGACAACAACTTCTCTTCCGTCAGGCATAACTGCTCCATGCACTTGGGCAATGGAAGCTGAAGCAAGAGGATTATTATCAAATGTTTTAAACAAAACGTCTATTCTCGAGCCAAGAGCATCTTCAACAGTTTTTTTAAACAATTCAGTAGCAAATGGAGGAACGTCATCTTGTAACTTTGATAATTCTGAGCAGATATCAGTCGGAACAAGATCTGGTCTTGTCGATAAAAGTTGGCCAAACTTCACAAAAATCGGACCTAATTCCTCTAGGGCCTTTCGCAATCGAATCCCTCTGTTTGACTCATTAATTCCGAATAAAGCGGCAGGTGCTAGTAATGCTCTCAGAAACATGGGAAGAGCCTGTTTATCGAGCAATCTATCAAGGCGATATGCGCTGACAACTCGCATTATCTTTAGTGCGCGTTTAACTTGAATCATTTTTCAGTGTCCTGCAGGCTGAATTAAAATGTGCTTCCAACCGATCAACTCGGGAGCAGAGCAGCTGAATCTCCTCCGAGAAATTTTCGAATTCGACTTTCGTGGGAGTTAGGCGTAATTCCTCTTGAGCAACTTCTATGGCTATTTCGCATATGCGTCTTTTGTTTCTAGATATCGCTGGTCGTATCTTGCTAACTGCATGAGTCACTAGATGGGCCGGCATTGGACCAATTAATTTTCCGATTGCTGTCTCCCAATCGATATTTAAACCAGTCATTAACTTGTTTAATTTTTTTAATACTCCCGTATCTCCATTTGCGGTGAGGCCTGTTCCGTAGAGTGTGCTTATCTCATCTGCATCAAATAGGCTAGATACCAGAGCCACCAGCGATCCTGATAACGTAATGGTTTGCTCGATGTCACCTTCATTACTCACGGAGACTTGATCTGCATCAATTTTGACGTAAATAGTGAACTGCGGTGAGTTGCTAACAATTTGTATTTTTGTCCCCGACAACTCCCTAAGCGCTTGCAATGAGAGCTCATCATGGGCGAGCGCAGAATTAATGATTACACCTATTTTATCTAGCATTTGCGATGAAATTGTTTTAACGACCACTAAGATTTCACTCCGCGATGCAACGCCACGATGCCACCGCTCATGTTATGATAATCAGTCCGTTCAAACCCAGTTTTCCGCATCATAGCCCTCAATGATTCTTGATCTGGATGCATTCTTATCGATTCCGCAAGATATTGATAGCTATCGCTATCATCGGCAATGATTTTTCCCAATTTCGGCAGAACATTGAAAGAGTAACTATCATAGATTTTGTTGAGAAGGGATGATTTTGGTTTGGCAAACTCCAATATCAGCAATATGCCTCCAGGTTTTAGCACTCGGAGCATCGAGGATAGCGCAGTTTCCTTATTGGTTACATTTCTCAGACCGAAGGCAATGCATACAATATCAAAAGTGTTTGTTGGTAACGGAAGTTTTTCGACATCTGCTTGTATGTACCTGACATTTTCAACTAACCCAAGATTTGTAAGACGGTCTCTTCCAATATGGAGCATGCTGCTATTGATATCTGTCAAAAAGACCATGCCTTTTTGGCCGACACGGCGAGCAAACTTTGCCGTCATATCGCCAGTACCTCCTGCGACATCTAAAACGCACTGCCCGGGCTTTACAGCAGACATTTCGACTGCAATATGCTTCCAGATTCGATGAATGCCCAAGGACATTAGATCATTCATCAAGTCGTACCGTGTTGCCACTGAGTCGAAGACATCGGCTACGCGACTAGCTTTACTTTTTAAAGGCACCGTTTGGTAGCCAAAGTGAGTGGTTTTTTCCGACATAGACATCTAATTTAAATTAACGTTGTCTTTACTATTGTAGCGCTAGAAACTGAGGATAGGTATGGCTTAAAAGGAATCTTTATGGATCAAACATTTTAATAACCCGCGTTTCAGGATCACGGGACTCGCCCGCTTTCTTAAGGCTCTTTAAGTATTGGGACCAATAGATGGCCTGATTCACAGCCAGATCATAAAGATACTCCCATGAGTAAATTCCGGAATCATGACCGTCATCAAAGTTTATTCGGAGCGCATAATTGCCAGTTTTCTGGATGTCCTTGATAACGACATTGCGTTTCCCGATCTGGAGTTTGGCCTCGTTTGATTTATGTCCTCTTACCTCTGCACTTGGTGACATGACTCGCAGCAGTTCAGCACTGATTTCGATCGCATCGCTATCGGCAAATTTGAGTGAGATAGCATCCCTTCTTTTGTTTATTTTAATACTTTTGGGAATAGACATAGGTAGGAAAGGTTATACTTATGCGATCATAGTATAAACCGAGTCAGATCTTCATTGCTCGCTAGTTCGCCCAGGTTTTTCTCGACAAACCCACTATCAACTATAATTTTTTCTCCTCGGCCACCGAGGTCTGCAGCGTCGAATGAGATTTCCTCTAGGAGGCGCTCCAAAATTGTGTGAAGACGGCGAGCACCAATGTTTTCTGTCCCTTCGTTTACTTCATAAGCGATTTCGGCTATCCGTTTCACCCCGTCTTCAGAAAAGCTTATTGACAGACCTTCTGTCTCCATTAGACCGCAATATTGTTTTGTTAGGGAGGCATTGGGCTCAGTCAGTATCCGCTCAAAATCGTTTATGCCGAGCGAACCAAGCTCCACTCTAATCGGAAGCCTCCCTTGCAATTCGGGAATGAGGTCCGAGGGTTTGGATAGATGAAAGGCACCTGATGCTATAAATAGAATATGATCAGTTTTAATCATTCCATATTTTGTCGATACAGTGCTACCCTCTATCAGGGGAAGCAAATCTCTTTGGACTCCTTCTCTCGAAACATCGCCACCACCTGTATCTGATCGACGACAGACTTTATCTATCTCGTCCAGGAAGACAATACCGTTTTGTTCAGCCGCTTCAACTGCGCGATGCTTAATTTCTTCCTCATTGATAAGTTTGCTGGCTTCCTCTTCCTTGAGGTTTTTTAACGCCTCGCCCACGCTTACTTTTCGCGTGGCGGTTTTCCCTTTCCCCATGGAGCTGAACATGTTCTGCAATTGCGATGTCATTTCTTCCATGCCCGGGGGAGCCATGATTTCAACGCCAAGTGGCGCTTGGCGCAACTCAATTTCAATTTCTTTTTTGTCTAGCTGACCTTCGCGGAGTTTTTTTCTGAAAACCTGCCTAGTTGATGATTCAGTTTGTTCAGAGCTCCGGGCCGGTGGAAGCAATGCGTCAAGTATCCTCTCTTCTGCCGCATCCAGTGCGCGCTGGTCTACCTTGAGCATCTCATCCTCTCTAGTTTGCTTTACTGCGGTTTCAACTAAATCTCGGATGATAGATTCCACATCCTTGCCAACATAACCAACCTCCGTAAACTTCGTTGCTTCAACTTTCACGAATGGGGCGTTAGCCAGTCTAGCGAGCCGCCGCGCTATCTCGGTTTTACCAACTCCCGTTGGTCCAATCATCAAGATATTTTTTGGTGTCACCTCGTTTCGCATACTCTCGTCAAGTTGTGCCCTGCGCCAACGGTTCCTTAGGGCAATCGCGACCGCTCTTTTGGCATCTTCTTGACCAATAATGTGTTGGTTTAACTCGTGTACAATTTCACGGGGTGTCATCTGAGACATCTTAATTCCTGGTTTCTAAGATTTGCATTCAAGAACTTCTATAGCATGATTTTGATTCGTATAGACACATATGTTGCCTGCTATTTTCAGGCCCTCCGCTACAATCTCTTTTGCGTCAAGTTCTGTGTTGTCTAGAAGAGCTCGAGCGGCTGATTGGGCATATGGTCCTCCAGAGCCGATCGCAATAAGGTCATCCTCTGGTTGTATCACGTCGCCATTACCAGTAATGATAAGGGATGCGTCTCGATTGGCCACTGCGAGCAGGGCTTCCAACCTTCTGAGCATTCGGTCTGTTCGCCAATCCTTAGCGAGCTCCACGGCGGCTCGTGTTAGATTTCCTCTATGCTGCTCCAACTTTGACTCAAAGCGTTCAAAAAGAGTGAACGCATCGGCCGTGCCTCCAGCGAAGCCTGCTATAACTTCATCATTATGCAGGCGTCTTATTTTTCGAGCGTTACCTTTCATCACGGTATTTCCAAAGCTGACCTGACCGTCACCTCCAAGGACCACGATATCATCGCGCCTGACCGATAGAATGGTTGTTCCTCTGTATTGTTCCATAGCTTATCCACTTGTTTGTTATTACTATAGATTGGGTCATGTGATTAAAATTCAACTTCAGTTAGGTTAATATCTTCACCGGCCCCCAAGTTTTTTAAAATGGCCTTCCGCAAACCTAAAAGATTAGCTTATCTAGTAACTTTTTTTAGAAAGACTAAAAATGGGAAGTATCTGCTTATTTGGGCATATATTTTTCCAGCATGTTTATTTTTAAAGGGATTTTATTGCCCGATACATTGAAGTATTTTTTCCATTATCGTGTATTTAGCTTGATTCTTTCTCCAGATTTAATCATATTTCACATGAAATGTTGCCCAATTCATTTGCCTCCGACGTTTCCTGAGCACTGGTATCGGAGCAAGTTGCTGGTTTTGGTGGTGGTTTTGGGGCAGGATTTGCTCTAAATTTCGTCTTTTTTTAGGATAGTTCATGGAAATTTCACTCAATGATATGTCACTTATTAGGCGCAAAGCTTTCATAGACGGGCACTGGGTGAATGCGGATGACAACTCCACCATCGAGGTTTTCAATCCCTCTAATGGCGCTATCATCGCGTCAGTGCCGAATTGCGGTGCGGCCGAGACAGCTCGCATGATCGATTCGGCTTATAGAGCGCAAAAGTCTTGGGCAGAACAACTGGCGAAACAACGGGCCATGTTTTTAAGGCGATGGTATGAACTGATTGTGCTGAATCAAGAGGACCTTGCGCGGCTCTTGACTGCAGAGCAGGGAAAACCACTCTCGGAAGCCACCGGAGAGATTTTATATGGTGCAAATTACATTGAATGGTTTAGTGAGGAGGCAAAGCGGGTGTATGGGGATACAATTCCTCGCCCCTCTAATGACAAACGCATAGTGGTGAGCAAACAACCCGTTGGGGTTGTTGCGTGTATAACTCCATGGAATTTTCCGAGTGCCATGCTCGCTAGGAAGATGGCGCCAGCGTTAGCAGCCGGTTGTGCTGTGGTTTGCAAACCAGCAAATGAAACGCCCTTGTCCGCAATGGCCCTAGCTGTGCTGTCTGAGCGTGCCGGAGCGCCTGCCGGCTTGATTAATATCTTGGTTGGCAAAACTGAAGAGATTGGTGGCGAGATTACCTCTAATTCAAAAGTTCGAAAACTCTCATTCACGGGATCAACCAGAGTCGGGAAAAAATTAATCGCTGACTGTGCTGGAACAGTTAAACGGACCTCTATGGAGTTGGGGGGCAATGCGCCGTTTATTGTGTTTGATGATGCCGATATTGATTCGGCTGTAAGTGGAGCTGTTGCCGCCAAATATCGAAATGCAGGGCAAACCTGCGTATGTGCCAATCGCATTTTGGTTCAAGCCGGAATATATACTGAATTTACAGTAAAATTAAAACAGGCTGTGTCAAACCTAAAAGTTGGTGATGGATTTGAAAAAGGCGTGAATGTGGGGCCGCTTATCCATTCTCAAGCGGCAAGTAAAGTGTGCGGCATTATTAACGATGCAACAGAGAGGGGTGCGAGGGTATTGCAAGGAGGGGGTATGAGTCCGCTCGGAGGGTCGTTTGTATCACCAACAATCTTAACTGAAGTGACTCAAGACATGCGACTGTTTTCAGAAGAAATTTTTGGTCCGGTTGCCCCGGTTTTTAGTTTCAATGATGAAGCTGAAGCAATAGCACTTGCTAATGACACAGAATATGGATTGGCGGCCTATTTTTATTCTCGGGACATCGGTCGAGTCTGGCGCGTCTCCGAGGAATTAGATTACGGTATGGTTGGGATAAATGAGGGAATAATATCCAATGAGATGGCGCCTTTTGGAGGAATGAAAGAGTCTGGAAACGGCAGAGAGGGCTCAAAGTATGGAATCGACGATTATTTAGAAATAAAGTACCTGTGTATGGGCGGCATATGACAAATGTCTCCCTAAGCTACACCTACCATCAGCATACCCTGTATTAATGAACCGCTTATTATTCATGCTTCACTGGCTTGACACCCTTTGCTCAACGAGCGGATATTATTCGGATTCTTTTGAAGCTTGGTTTTAGCTGTTTATACATTTTCAAAAAAACTTGTGTATATAGTTGAGTGTAAATTTCTCCATTCCGGGTGTTTGGCTCGAAACGTTTGGCCGCCTTGGTCATTTTCCTCGCAGCTGTTTTCAGATCTGGAAACAAATTTGATCCTCTGGCTGCTGATATTGCCGCACCCAGTCCAGATGTCTCTGATGTGGAAGGACGCTCCACGGGCAATCCAAAGATATCTGCAGTTATTTGGAGGATCTGGTCGCTTTGAGAACCTCCTCCCGAAACAACGAGGCGCCGAATTTTTTTTCCGGTACGTTTTTCGATCTGCTCTTTTCCCTGTCGCAATGCGAAACCAATCCCCTCTATTATCGCTCGATAGATTTCAGCTCGGCCATGTTCCTCGGTAAATCCTATTATGGAACCTCGCGCCTCAGCATCATAGTCGTTGGCGTTAGGCGACCATAACGGTTGAAGGACAAGGCCTCTTGAACCGGGACTGGTTTTTTCCAACAGATCGTCAAAAAGGGTCTCTGTGCTTACTCCGAGCTTGTCTGCCATCTGCTGTTCATAAAGGCCAAATTCCTGTTTAAACCAGTTCACCATCCAATATCCTCTTTGGACCGCCATTTCTATATTGAATGTCCCGGGAACAAGACCAGGATAGGCAGGATGCCCTTTGATAACCTCGAGATAGTTATTGCTAAAAACGTTAAATGTTGCCAGGCTACCATAGCTGATACTCCCTACGTCAGGATCTAGGCATCCTGCGCCCAAGACTTCGCAAGCTTTATCGGAACCAGAAGCAATAACCGGCAACCCAAGCGGTATGCCCGTGTCTTTTGAAGCCCGCTCAGTGATGACACCAATTGTGTTTCCAGCATCCACTAGCTCAGGAAGCATCGAACCTGTTATGGGGAGGGCGCGCCATTTCCAGTCCCGCGGGTCGGCCCAGCAATGGCGTTTGAAGTCGAATGGTAGGTAGCCAACTTGACTAGCTATAGCATCCTTGAATTGACCAGTAAGTCTAAAAATATGGTAGCCAGAGATGAGGAGATAATGTGCTGTTTTATTCCAAAGTTCGGGTTCCATTTGAGCAATCCAGTTAGATTCTGCGTTTTGGTGAAATGAATTTACAGCAGGTCTAAGCCCCATCATTTTTATAACCAATGATTCGAGAGCCGTGAGAACTGGTTGGGTGTTTACCTTTCGTTGGTCGAGCCAACTGAAAGCCGGTCTAATGGGGCGAAACGTGTCATCTAGCGCAACGGCTGTGGCTCTTTGAGTGGTCACCGATAGGGCAGCGATGCGGTCTTTTTGATCTTCTAACTCTTGCCAGAGTCCCCGGCATGCGTCACATAAAGCAGACCAGAAATACCCAGAATGTTGCTCAGCCCATCCTTCTTGAAGGGAGAAATAAGGTTCTATCGGGACGGAATGTTTTGCAATAAGAGAACCTTCACTATCAAAAAGCATCGCCCGCACACTTTGCGTACCATTGTCTATGCTTAGTAAATAATTTTTATGCGGCATCGGCATGAAGACTCCCAGGAAGGCTGTAATGCCGATTACAAATGTCTTGGTAGCGAAGCAGTTCGATCTGCCATATATCCTTATCCCAGCCAAGTTCCTCATAGCAAATAGATTCAAGCTTAGGCCAAATCTCTAAGCCATGTGCCTCAAGCACCAGACCTAGCGGCGTTCTTCTCAATAGGAGGTCGTCAAGATGCAGTATGAATTCGTTGCGCACTATCCATCTGCACTCCGCCAGACAAAATGAAGTATTAGAAATTCTCATTAGTTCATCCTCGGGCATCTGCTTGACAAGCGCGGCAGCACAATTCCCATATCGCCCAATTAATTTTTTTGCCAAATCAAGGTCTTTCGGAAAGAGCTCCTCAGGTTCTATATCTACTTGCCTGAAAACGAGGTTTTGCTGATCCTTTTTTGTCTTAGGAGCAGGAATATTGGCTGTATCAACAACCTCCTCAGAGAGCACTCGAAAGGTTGTCAGCTTTCCACCGCACACTGTTATCAAGCCTGGATTTGACCAAATAGCATGATCACGGCTTTCGTTAGATGGGTTGCTCGCCTTGTTTTTATTTATTACCGGTCGAACTCCTGCCCATGTTGATAAAATATCACGCTCACGCAAGGAATTATTAGGAAATTGGCTATTGAAAGCGGTTAAAAGGTAATCTAATTCTTCAGAATCAATGCTCGCTTCTCCAGATAGATCGGGAGAGTGATCCAGGTCTGTTGTTCCAATAACCGTTGCTCCTTCCCACGGGTAGACGAACACGCCACGCTTGTCTGAGGGGTGAAAAAATGTGAGTACGTCTTTTATTGGCATGAGTTCAGAGGGGATGACCAAATGACTGCCGCGGAGCGGTCGAACCTCAAAAGAAGATTTAATTTGATCTTGTATTTTATCGGCCCAAGCACCTGTGGCATTAATTACTACTTTGCATCGCAGCACTCGAATATCAGACTCGATTGCGTCTTTGACCTGAACCCCACAAACCTTGCCTTGCTCATTTAAAAGCTTCTCAACACGTGCGTAATTGAGCGCATGTCCTCCATCGGATATTCCTTCCTGAATAACACGCATTACAAGACGTGCATCATTGGTAATTGCATCGCTAAATCGATAAGCTCCAGTTAATTTGGACGAAGCTATTCCTGGAAAGAGCTTTTTGAATAACAAAGCGTTAATGAAGCCATGATTTTTGATTCCGGCGAATAGGTCATAAAGGCTGAGCAATAGATGGAAGCTCCAACGCCCTGGAAACTTGCCACGTATTAGAGTGAAATAGTAATCAATTCTCTCGATTAAACCGGGTGCTTCAGTTAACAATCGTTCACGTTCAATCAGTGACTGCCTAGTCAATTTCCAGTTTCCCGCGGCAAGATATCTAAGGCCACCATGAATCATCTTTGAGGACCTACTTGAGCTGCCCCAGGCAAAGTCTTTTTGCTCAACCAAAAGTGTCCGATAGCCTCTGCGAGCTGCTTCTCTGAGTATACCCGCTCCCGTTATACCTCCGCCTATCACAATCACGTCCCAATCCGGGGGGTTGCTGCCATCGAGTTTTTGGAGAAGCGATTCTCTATAGTTGTTATTAAAGCTATGATTTTTTTCTTCAGGGAACATGGCTTGTCAGTAACTTGTGTGGGTTCATTTGCCTTCTGGGATCATACAGGTTGCAAAGTGTCCGGATTGCCGCTATTCCAAGGTCACCTTTCTCCATTGGCAGATATTCTCTGTGGTCCATGCCAACGCCATGTTGATGACTTATGGTTCCGCCGCAGGCCATCGTCTCAAAGGCGCCGGCTTTTTTGATCTTCTCCCATCGAGAGAAGGCGCACTCGTAACTGTCACCCATACGAAAAATATAGGTGGTGTAGATGCTTGAGCCTTGTGGATAGATATGTGATAAATGACTATAGACCAGCACTTTTTCTTTCTCGTCGGAGAGTGCTCCGCTTATAGCTTTCTCGATTCGTTGGACTGTTTCTTTTACGCGAGACCAGTTCACGGCAGTCTCCATGGTATCCGCGGCATATCCTAAATCACCAAGCGGATCTCTCAAATACGGAGCTTTAAAACGGCCTGAGGCCCATTCATCCTCGCGGTAAATATCCGATGGTGAAACGCCGTATTTTTTTGCTAATTCTTCCAATCTGTTTCGTGTTGATAAACAGTGATCATTCGATCCTGTGATCCCATAAGTTACAAGAACGCTCCCTAGTCCAATTTTTGATAGAGACAGTGAGTCGCCACCGATAGCTTTATGGCTAGCAGTTTCGAGTGGGTTGCTGAGTCTGAGCATCGACAAGGGTATACGTTGCTGAGCTACGTCTCGTGAGAAGGCGACACCTGTGTCCCAACAGGGCAAGTAGAGCGTTTCAAAATACTCTAATTCAGGCTCTTTAGAAACCCTAACTGTGACATCAGTTATGATGCCCATTCGGCCTTCGGAGCCTAAGATGACCTCGCGCATGTCCAATCCGGCGGCAGATGCAGGTCGCGAAGGAATTTCCAAGCGTCCTGATAGCGTTTCAACACTCGCGCCTGCAAGCAGCTGCTCTATTCGACCATATTGGAGGGATTGCTGTCCGCTAGAGCGAGATGCCACCCATCCACCGAGAGTTGAATGCTCCCACGATTGCGGATAATGTCCCAACCTGTATCCAAGGTTACCAAGTTGTCTTTCAATACTGGGTCCAGTGGCGCCCGCCTCAATTGTAACCAATTGACTTTCCCTATCGACGGTAGTAACCCTATCCATTAGGCTCATGCTAATAGTAAGAATTGGCCTTTCGTCCGCAACAGGGTTTACATGTCCGACGACAGAGGTGCCGCCGCCATAAGGTATTATACAGAAATTCTTTTTGTGAGCCTCGCGAAGAAGTTCTCGTAATTCCTCAACAGTTTTTGGTTTTGCCACGGCATCAGGGAAGACTCCGATGTCCCCACTTCGCATTGCCAGCCAATCGGGAAGACTCTGCCCGCGAGCGTGCCTCAGTCGAATCTCTGGACTGGTATCCATCAGAGAGTGTTCCTTCGCTCGGGTTTCAGAGACTCTTTTAATTGCATCTGCAAGAGTCACTTTGCTTAAGGTCGAACCAACGCCTATGATTACTTCCAAAAATTGTCGTAGCTGTTGACTAATTGCTTCAGGTGCCGGGGTTCCTTCTCTGCCCCAACCGTTCCAACGCTTCATAACTGGCCTCAAGTTATATCATTTATACCGCGTATTGTAGACTGATAAGACCTGACTTGCGCAAATAACTAGACTTTAAGGTCTCTTTTCCATATCTAAATTGTTATTTCGGAGGATAATTATATCGACCATATATGCCTAAAAATTATAGAAAATACTTTTTAATTCTTTTGTAGCCAGTCACGTCTCGGCTAAGATCAATCCCTAGTTCGTAAAGCATCAATTTTTCTGGAACCGGGGAATTTTTAATGAATTCAAGTAGAGTCTTAATCTTTAGCTTTTTTGTCATGCTTCAGTTCATATCTATCGCGTCGATTGCATTGGAAAAGGGTGGTCTGATCATTAGAGGAGGTTATACCAATGTTGATATAG
>CAJWMT010000017.1:0-34804 GCA_913044275.1 uncultured Cellvibrionales bacterium | reverse complement strand
TGGATAAAAAGGTTCAGATCAAAGTTGACGATAGTAAGAAACACAACGGCTATTGTTTTTCTGATTATTTGGTGGTGTTCAAAGACTGACTAGCGTAGCACCTCATGCCTTCAGAACGGAAGGTAGTAATCAAAGATAGCGATGACTCTTCGGTTCGAGAGTGTGACGATGTAGCGGGATCTTTTTGAAACGTTTGAAAGCGCTCAAGGCGTTCGTGGGACAACAACACTTGCATGGAAAGTTACCAGGGTTCAGGACCCTCGCTGCAGAGGTGAAGCCATGATCGAATATCTGAGGTAAGTGTCAAAATGTTTAAAGGTTTGTTTGTTGCTTTTGTCTGCCTAACCTCAACCAGTCTAATGGCCTCGCAAGGTGACGATCCTGACATTCGAGAAGTTCTTGTTTTTGGAACCAAAGAACAAAAAGAAAAATTACCAGGATCTGGCACACACATTGGGCCCACACAACTAGCAAAACAAGATTACAGCGATCTCAACGAAATTTTAAGTTCTGCACCTGGAGTGTATGTTCGTGAGGAAGACGCGTTCGGGTTGCGGCCTAACATCGGCATAAGAGGAGCAACTTCTGACCGTAGTCAAAAAATTACTCTGATGGAAGATGGTGTCTTGATAACCCCAGCACCTTACTCAGCACCTGCGGCATACTACATCACGAACGCTTCCAGACTTTACTCCGTGGAGGTGCTTAAGGGACCATCGGCTATTCAGGCTGGCCCGCACACTGTTGGAGGAGCAGTAAACTTAATTACTCGCCCGGTGCCGACCCAAAATATTAATGAGGTCGAGTTGACAACGGGCACAGATTCTTTCCATAAAGTAGCCGGCTCCGCGGGACGCGTAAATGATAGCTTCGGATTTCTTTTAAGTGCGTTGAGTTATGGCAGCGACGGTTTCAAAGAGCTAGACGGGGGAGGTGATACCGGGTTCATTCGGAATGATATTAACGTGAAGTTTCGCTGGGAGCCTGACACGGAGCTGGATCAAGCAATCACACTTAAGCTCGGATTTGCCGAGGAAGATGCGGACGAAAGCTATCTCGGACTCACAGACGCTGATTCACACCAATCCCCTGAGAGACGCTATCCGGCGTCCAAGCTGGATCGTTTTGTGTCAAAACACAGACAGGTGCACCTCAATTACTCTGCCGACTTCGATTCTGGTTTCGGGCTCGACACGAAGGCTTATTTTAATGAGTTTCATCGTTCATGGAACAAGTTCGCAGGTTTTATTGATGGGCCGAGTGCTCAAAACGTTTTGCGTGATCCCTTAAGCTATGTGAGTGCTTACGAAACACTGACGGGAGAGAGGGATTCAAAGGTTGGGTATTTTACGGATCTCACTATCGATGTAACGGACAATAACCGAAAGTATTCCTCCCAAGGCATACAGGTGGATCTGACGAAAGATTTTCTCTTCTCAAAAATAGACTATAGAGTCAAACTTGGGATGCGTTATCACGAAGACGACGTTCGTCGTCATCACAAACAAAGAAGTTACTTGATGGCGTCAGGTGAAATGGTCTCGGATGGTATTGCTAGGCCCTACAAGACGATTAATTATGCTCAAACTGATGCAATAGCCGTATTTTTCTCGAATGAGTTGAATTGGTTGGACTGGACCCTAAATCTGGGCATTAGATATGAAGATATCCAAGGCAGCGTGGACAACAAACTTTCCGGTGCAGTGTCGACTAACGATCAAAGTGTCACAGCGCCGGGGCTAGGTATTCATAAACAACTGACGCCCTCTGTGGGTATATTGGCAGGAATTTATAAGGGATTCTCGCCTTCTGGTCCTGGTAAATCGGGTGTTGAGTCTGAGGAGAGTACAAACATAGAGTATGGTTTTCGCTACACCTCCGAAATCTTTTCTGGGGAGCTTATCTGGTTCCGAAGCGACTACGACAACCTGCTTGGCCGATGTCGCGCTTCAGATTCTGATTGTGACATTGGTCAAGAGTTTAGTGGCGGCGATGTCAAGGTTAGGGGGCTAGAATTCGTGAGCGAATCTCAAATATATGTGAGTGATGCATATCTGGTCACCGGAAGACTAAACTATACATACTCTGAGTCGGAATTTAAGACAACGTTTTTTTCTCAGTTTTCACAATGGGGACTGGTTCGCAAGGGCGATGAGTTGCCCTACATCCCAAAGCATGTGGGTCGGGCGCAATTAGGTGTTGAGACTGAGCGTTGGTCAGTAGATATCTCGGTAAAGCATCAACATGAGATGCGGGAGGAGCCTGGTTCTGGCGAAATCTCAGAGGGTCTCAAGACAGATACTTTGACACAGTTGGATCTCTCGATGACTTGGTTTTTTAATGACTCAACTGATTTGAGCCTATTGATTAGGAATGTGACTGATACGTCAGCCATTGTCTCACATAGGCCATATGGCGCGAGGCCTAATCTGCCCCGTACAATTCTAGGGCGAGTGAAATACAGGTTTTAATTGGATACTTACATATGTTCTTTGAGCTATTAGCCACCCCCGCTGAGTTTATTGTGGATCCCTCCAAAAGAGTATATTGGGTATACCTGCTTAGCGCTTTGGTTGTCGCGTCTGCCGCTGTTTCCTGGCAAGAAGGCCGTTTCAGACCGATCAAACAGCTCAAAAGTCTTTTGGATGCCAGTTACTGGTTTTCTCGTTCCAGTTTGCTCGATTTTGCTTTGATGTTTTTCAACTCCATCATGCGACTTTCATTACTAATCCCAACTTTTGGTAGCCACTTAGCGGTCACTGTATTGGTTGGAGGGTTTCTGCAAACGCATCTCGGTGACGCGCCGCAGGTTAATTTATCTTGGTTGTGGATCGCAATCCTTTTTAGCACTGGGTTGCTACTCGCTGACGATCTTAGTCGTTTCGTGCTGCATTTCTGTATGCATCGATTCGATTTCCTATGGTCATTTCACAAGACTCATCACAGCGCCACTGTTTTAACGCCATTTACAGTCTTCCGAGTGCATCCTGTCGAGAGTATGCTTTATTTTTTTAGGAGCTTGTTCATATTTGGTTTGGTTACAGGAATTTTTGTCTGGCTATTCTCACAGCAGTTGACTGGCTTAAAGATTTTGGGTGTAGATATGTTTGGCTTCTTATTTAATTTTGCGGCAGCAAATTTAAGACACTCTCCCATCTGGCTGTCATTTGGGCGTTTGGAACGCATTTTTATAAGCCCCGCACAGCATCAACTGCATCACAGTGTGGATCATCCAAACGTAAATTTTGGCAGTGTTCTTTCTGTATGGGATGGCATTATAGGCACACGATTTTTTGCCTCGGAAAAGGTCAAACTCCGATTTGGGGTCATCGAAAGGCCGGAAGAAAATAATTGCCAAACCAAAAACAGGCCTTTCGCGATATAGTTCCGCAATATATAGCTAAGCATTGAGTTTATAAAAAGACCTAAAGATAATCCGCTGCGTTTGATGAAATCATGACCTCGCAACGGGCATGTCCGGCAAGCATGATTCTGAAAAGATCAGGGGTCGTATAGTTTAAAATGACTCTTCCAACTGGCGATTAACCGAAGGCCGCGATCTATGATAAGTAAGAAATCTAAAATCGGCATTGGTATAGATTTCGGAACCAGTAACAGCGTCGCCGCCATCTATGATGGTGAGCGAACTACTTTGGTGCCTCTTGATAATTCTAATGCGGTAATGCCGACGGCTAGCTATGTTATGCGAGATTTTACAATGTCAGTGGGTCAAACAGCTATCGATGACTTTATACTCGGTAATCAAGGAAGACGAGTCGAACTTAGTGCAGAATTATTGGGTGAGGAAAGAACTTCCGCGGGCGGATTGGAAGGCCCACCCGCTGAAAGTGAAACCTCCAAGGTCTTTGGTCAAGCGATTAATGACATGGCTTTGCCAGGACGGCTATTTCGAGGCACTAAGCGGTTGCTCGGGGATTCATCGAACGAACGGGTCACGATATTTCAACGGAACTTCCGTCTGGTTGCTTTGGTCACGCCTATTTTGATTCGCATATGCGACTCGCTCAAAAATATTTCTGTAACGGGGAGTCATGCATGCATAGGTCATCCTGTGGAATTTGAAGGAGTTGATGAAAACCGCAATGAATTGGGTCTTCAGCGTCTGCAAGAGGCATATAATTATGCAGGTATATCGCAACAATGTCTCTGCCCGGAGCCCGTTGCTGCATCGATTAGTTATCTGAACCAAAATACAGTCGAAGAGACATCCTTAATCTTAACCTTGGACTTTGGAGGAGGCACGCTTGATTTGAGTATCCTCAAAACTGACTCACAATCTTGGGAAGTTGAGGCAACTCATGGGTTAGCCTTGGGCGGGGACAAGATTGATCAGACTATCTTTCGCAAGCTAATTTTCCCTTTGTTGGGTAAAGGAGAACGGTGGTCGCGAGTAGTTGACGGACAGGACGTTGATACATTATTTCCCTTCGGTGAATTTGAACACTTGTTACTGAATTGGCCGGTGAGCTATATGCTGAATCAAAATAAA
This sequence comes from uncultured Cellvibrionales bacterium, assembly GCA_913044275.1. Taxonomy (GTDB): domain Bacteria; phylum Pseudomonadota; class Gammaproteobacteria; order Pseudomonadales; family Porticoccaceae; genus TMED48. The sequence goes on along the minus strand of CAJWMT010000017.1, from coordinate 30,294 downwards.
TTTACCGCTCCGGTAACGCATCGCATGATGCAGCCTGATCCAGCCGCTAAAAAATTTAGAAGACTTTATGATCTAATCAATCAGAACTACAGTTATCATGTTTTCGAAGCTATTAAGTGCCTTAAGGTCAAATTGTCTTCAGAAACCGAGGCCCAACTTGATATACCAGAGGCCGATATCGAGGTGACCGTAACTCGTGATGAGTTTGAGGTCATGATTGCAGGAATACTCCGTCAACTAGAGCAAGCTATCGCGAAGGTTCTGACCATGGCAGGAAAAACTTTGCCAGACATCGACCTTGTGATTAGAACTGGTGGTTCGTCACAAATTCCTGCAGTTAAGGCAATTCTCGAGAATATGTTTCCTGATAAAGTTGTTGAGCACGACCCTTTTACCAGCGTAGCTAGCGGGCTAGCGATGCAAGACTACTTTAATTCCGGAAAACGGCATTAGAGAAATTTTACCCATCGAGCCCGAAAACAAACGTTCTAAGTGACTGGGAAATTTTAAGAGCGGCTGCTTTTTACTCAAGCCTAAGGGTGTAGAAGTTGCCATCATCGTCATAGCCTTCGAATTCACCATTACCTATCCAATCACCAACAAAAAAAAATTCGTTGCCCGCTTCGTCGGTTAAGTAGCCCTCCACTTGCGCATCATCGAGGTTGCCCTCCAATTCCCCATAAACGAATGTATCCAGCTCATTATAACCTTCAACATAGTAAATTAGTTCTTGGGCAAAGCCGGTTGTGGCGGTAAGCACAAAAATTAAAAGCAGTTTTGTCATGATCAGCACATCAAATTTAAGATTGGACGACGTTATCGTTTGCTTTCTAACCCGTAATTTATTATTAAAACATTTTTTTGCGATAGAAGTATATATGCCTATGTTTTGGAAAGAGACTGCTATTTTTGCTAACTTGTTCTGAATGAGAATTAAAAAGAGAAGAAAGATGAATACCCCGTTCAGTTAGGTTAGGTTTGGAGTGTGTATTTACGAAAACTGGGGTTATTATGCTTGCCTAGCAATGTGATCAGAGCGAGTTCTTGCTAAGATAGATGCCGTTAAGTCAAATTCTTTGACGGTGTTAGTTGGTCATGATGCATCGAATTGGGGGGAGTGTTCAATTACAAAGAAAGCGGGTACAAAAGATGGATAGGAACGAGCGCATAGTCAATGATTTTTATAAGTCAATCAGAGAGGGTGATATGGATCTATATAGTTCACTGATTCATGAGAACATTGAACTGTGTTTGCCAATTAAAAAAGGAGTCCTAACCGGAACTTATTTTGGGAAAACGCGATTAGTCGAAGAAATATTTCCACTAGTGATTTCATGCCTTGATTTGGATAATTTTACCTTTTGTAAAAGGTTTAAAATAATGAGTGCAAATGAGCACTGCGTGGCGGCGATCTGTGAAGCTGGCGGCCTAGCTTCCTCTGGTGAGCCATATGATCAGATTTATGCGCATTTCTTTAACTTTGAAGATGAGAAGATTATCAAGCTTATCGAATTTCAAGACAGCAGTTTGGCGGATCGAGCATTATGGAGGGGTGTAGCCTATCTCGAGCCAGATTCGCAATTTAGCTACTAATCATGACGTTTTAGGCCCTAGTTACTTTGGATCGTCATCAGTTCGGCGTGCTTCTAGATGATAAGCTCTTCGGTCGTTGCTTGTATGCGGAGTTAAGATCTTCTTATGTCACCTTACCCTAATTTATAGACAGACTAGACAGCAAACCAAAAGCTTTGTAACTAGAGGACAACTGGGTATTAACAACCCTAAATATTTTTTTCGATGATGGAACTAAAACATCCTGAATGGTGACAGTTATGAAATTGAAACAGTACTATGAGCATGGAGCCAAAGTTAATGAAGATCCCTTAGTTTGGGTTTTTGAAAATTTTTTGACCTCCTTGGAATCAGAACATTTACTCGGTGCGGCTGACTCAAGATTGCAAAGAGCATTGGTGAGTTCCGCAGCATCCGGTGTGGAAAGTGCCGGTCGGTCAGGTCGCAATTGTTGGTTAAAACATAATCATAGTGACACAACAGAAGAGATCTTATCTCGTGTGGCGCTTTTGATAGATTTGCCGCGGCAGAATGCTGAATCTTTTCAGGTGGTTCATTATGGTGAGAATCAAAAATATGCGCCGCATTTTGACGCATGGGATGCCTCTACCGAACGCGGCATGAGATGCATGGAAAAAGGAGGACAGCGTTTGTTGACTTGCCTCTTTTATTTGAATGATGTGTCTGAGGGCGGCGGTACTTGCTTTCCCAAACTTGACCTAGAGGTGCAAGCGAAGAAGGGTAGGATGCTGCTTTTTTACAACTGTCATAGTGAAAGCATAATTCGTCATCCATATAGTCTTCATGCAGGTCTGCCTGTGTCCAAAGGAGAAAAATGGGCTTGCAATCTTTGGTTTAGGGAAAGAACTTATCAGATGGCATCCGGTAGCAAAGCACCGACCCGTTTGCGGCGAGTTATTTGAATTAAGATTTAAAGTTTTGTTCATTAGGTTGGTTTAAACGCGCGCTCACCATTCTGGGAGGCACTTCTAACCCTGCAAATGGGAGGATGTTTTAGGATATGGTTCGGTTACTGGTAAAAGATTTTGAGACTGAAATGAAGTGGATGTAGACACCTCGAAAAGATGCTCATATCTATCAATCAGCTTAATAACCGGATTTTTGCGTAGGAATCCGATCTTAAAATTTTACGTATCTAATTTGTGTTGTCGCTATCAAATAAGAAGCTATATTCGACATATTTTTGCCGGCCTGCCCCTTATCTCGCTCATGGGCAGAAAACCAGTCCCAATCAATTAAGTTAAGATTGTCGTGTTTGATAAACGGGTGCCGGGTTGTTCAAACCAAGAAGTAGATATGATTTAAGAGTTGTATAAACTGAATGGAAAAAACGTTGATTATTATATTGAAGCACTCAATATTTTTGCTCGCGGTATTGGCGAACGCCTCAATTCAGGCAGAAAACGCGTTGTCCACTAAACATCTTGAAAAGATTGTTATAGGAGCGGGTTGTTTTTGGGGAGTGGAGAAGGCTTATGAGCAGATACCCGGAGTTGTCGATGTGGTGTCTGGATATGCTGGTGGACACGGAGTGGATGCCTCATATAAAGCAATAACAGCGCTCGCAAATCGCATGAACCCGAAGAATCATGCCGAAGTGGTAGAAGTGACTTTCAATAGTAATGAGGTTGGGCTCGAGTGGTTGCTTAGATTCTTTTTTGAATTGCATGATCCAACGCAATCAAATCGACAAGGGAATGATGTGGGGACACAATATAGGTCAATTATTTTTGTAAGAGACAATGATCAAAAAACAATTGCTCAGCGAGTTCTCGATGATTACCAGCTGTTGTTGACAAGATCGGGTTACGGAAGTGTTAAGACAATTATTGAGGATTATAAATCCTTCGTCGAAGCCGAGTCTTACCATCAAGATTATCTCGCCAAAAACCCCGATGGCTATTGTCCGGATCACTCAACAGGCGTTAAGTTTAGCAAACAGGCGGCTTCTGAGATCACAAATGATGCTTTGCTGACAGGCTTGCATATTTTGGTTGTTGAAGCGCAGGGATATTGCCCATATTGCGAGAAGTTTCGATCCGATGTCACTGAGAAATATTTAGGATCGATACCTATTTCGTACAGAACATCCTCACAACTCGGGGGATTAACTATTACAACGCCAACTTGGGCTACACCGACAGTAATATTTCTGCGCGACGGTCGAGAGGAATTGGGTTTCAAGGGGTACATGCCGCCAAAAGAATTTTATAGCGCGCTTGGCATGGTTCAATTGGGCAACAGTGATGCATTTAAAGTTGCATTTCGAGATGGGACAGACCCTCGCTTTTGCAGGGAGTATGAAGTATTCAAGAATACGCCAGATGGTACTTTCGTTGATAAGTTAAGTGGAGTTCCATTGTTTGATACGCGTGATCGCTTCAATTCAAAGACTGGTTGGCTGTCATTCACAAAGGCAATTGACGGAGCTGTCTATCGCAGATTAGATTACCGATTTGGGATTAAGCGCATTGAAATCCGCTCCGTTAGCTCCGACATACATCTGGGTCATGTTTTTCCCGACGGACCCAACGGCATGCCTCGATATTGCATTAATGCCTCAGTTCTGGACTTTATTCCAGCAGAGAGTTAGAACACAGGATCAATAATTGATTGTCATTGAGTGAAATCAATGACGAGTTTTCCAAAGTGGTCGCCTGCAGATATAGCATTTAGGGCCGCGTTTGCTTCATCATAAGAATAAAAGCTTGAGATTGACGGTTTTATTTTGTGTTCTGCCATGAAGGCAAGCATTTGTTCAAAGTTTTCGCGATTGCCGGTGGCAATACCATGTAGATTTGCACATTTTATTATTAGCGGAAAGACTGTCACATTGAGCTCGATTCCGGCCATATAGCCAATTACTGAAATATGACCGCCATGACGAATGGCACTTAATGATTGCTCCATGGTGCCCGAACCACCAATTTCTATTACAGCATCAACTCCATGCCCAGCGAACTCAAATGCTTCGCTACCCCAATCTGGTTGTTTCATATAGTTGATGCAAAGATCGGCCCCCATGCTTTTGGCACGGGCAAGTTTCTCATCACTTGAGGATATGATAACCACTTTTGCCCCTAGAGCCTTGCTGAGTTGAAGGGCAGCGATTGCAACTCCACCGGTGCCCTGAACAAGCACCGTATTAGCCGATTGTATGTTTGCCACGGGAACCAATGAGGTCCAGGCAGTGAGTCCAGCGCATGGCAAGCAGGCCGCTTCGCATGCGGTAAGATAGCCAGGAATCTTAATCACGGTGTTTTGGTTATACACACCAAATTTTCGCAATACCCCGTCAGTCTCCAGACCGCTAGATATTTTACGTTCATCATGTAACGCTTCACCCCTTCTCCAGTTAGGAAAAAATAGCGGCGTGACTCTGTCCCCCAGTTCAAGTTCGGTAACATCGTCACCCTTAGCAACGACGACTCCAGCGCCGTCGGAAAGCGGTGTTAGAGGAAAATTTACATTTTGTGTGAAGAGGCCTTCAATGATTTGATAGTCACGTGGATTTACTGATGCAGCTTCAAATTGTATCAGCACATCGTCTGCCCCTGGTTCGCCATGAGTAATCTGTGCAGGCTTTAAATTTTTTAGCCCGAAACCATTAAGTTGCCATGCTGTCATTACAAGCCTTGCTCCTTATTTTTGATGTTTCAATTTTTAAGATTGAAGTATAAATGTATTGGAGTATTTGCACCAACCTGCGATATCCGATCACTTAGAGCTGATCTTCGAACCAATTTTTCACTGAGACCATCGCTGGAGTTCGAGTTAATAAAATGCTTCATTTCTCTATGTGAATTTCAATGACTTGTCCGTCTCCAGAGGTTCGTTAAACATCCTCTTGTCTTTCCGAAAGTCTTGCGAGTTTAACCAAGGTTCCATAAATGCTTGTTTTGGGAAAAGGTGCATAACCCGCTTAATATAACTGGTAGGGAAATCAGCAATCCAAGGCTGGAATTCCATCTGCTCAAACTCGGCTGGCATGAAAGGCACGACAGAGGAAGTATTTGTGCGTGCCATATGATTTAACACTTTACAGACCCATTTCGCCGTAATGTCAGAACGCAATGTCCAAGAAGCATTGACGTAACCGAACGTTGAGACCATGTTAGGCACACCTGAGATCATTAGTGCTTTGTAGCTCCATGCTTGGGATATGTCCACCGGGTTGCGATCAATTGAGAATTTTACCCCACCAAGAACGATTAATTTGAGACCCGTGGCAGTGATCACTATGTCGGCATCTAAATGTGTACCCGATTCGAGGAGGATACCAGTAGCTGTGAATCGTGCGATATTGTCGGTAACAACACTGGCTTTTCTCGATCTTAATGCCGAGAAAAAGTCATTATCCGGAACCAAGCAGAGTCTCTGATCCCAGGGGTTATAGTCTGGAGTAAAGTGCTTTTCGATATCGAACTCCGAACCCAACGTCCTGCGCACGCGACCGATTAGACGATTTTTAATTAGGGTCGGTGCAAAACGAGTCAATTTATAAAGCAGCTCTTGAAAAAGTATGTAGCGCAGTCGGGTCAATGAGTGAGCCCACTTGCGGGGTAATATCATTTTCAGAATTGACGTAAATCGATCTTTAGATGGCCAAGAAAGAAAATAACTGGGGGATCGTTGAAGCATTGTCACATGCTGGGCTGTTTCGGCCATCGAAGGAACAATAGTAACAGCGGTGGCACCCGACCCGATAACGACTACTCTTTTACCTAAATAATCCAATTTTTCTGGCCAGAACTGAGGGTTAACCAATGTCCCTTTAAATTGTCTCAAATTCGGGAGATCTGGTTTATAAGCCGTCTCATAGTCGTAGTATCCCGAGCACATATGCAAGAAGTTAGTATATAGTTTTATGTTTTTATTGTTTAATGTGTCCTCGATTTCTAGAGTCCAACAAGAATTTTCACTGGACCAATCTGCAGTCTTGAGTTTTTGGTTATAGCGAACGTTATTCTCGACCCTGTATTCTTGGGCCGTTTCCAAAAGGTAATTAAGAATGGATGAGCCATCTGTTATGGTTTTTGAACCGTCCCATGGTCTAAAACCATAACCCAAGGTATGCATATCACTATCAGACCGGACACCGGGGTATCGGAATAAATCCCAAGTGCCTCCCATGGACGCCCTAGCTTCTAGAATGATGTATTTGTGATTGGGGCACTCCTTGAGAAGGTGACATGCTGAGCCAATACCCGACAAACCGGCGCCAACGATTACCACATCAAAATATTCAGTGTCTGTTTTCATTTACTTTAAACATCTAAAAATTTAAATAATATTGATCTATGCTTGGTTAATTATTACGGTCTATTGTTCTCCGATTGGGTTGTCACTGGGTTCAGCATCACTTGAACTTTTGGATCGATCCGATGTTACGATAGCTTGAGAAACAGATCGAATAGCATTTCCCAATACTGAGTCGTATCCGTAAATTGAATTATAGAAGTAATACAGACAAAAGACAGAAAATGTTAAGCCTTCGTAATTTGGCTCAAGTGTGACGATAAAAAGTACAAAGGCCAATATTTTAATCGCTTTAATTCCTTTCGTGCTTCAATTAATTATTCGCATGCTCAGAGTGTCCTTCTTATATTATTTTATCATGCTACTCTTGGTAATATTGATAGCAATAATTTAAGACCAGGACGAGACAATCCCCAATGGCACAAAAAGACATAGGCAACAAAATACCGTTGCACACACTCAATTCGACTGATCAAGTTAGGCAATTCTATGATGAATGGGCTGAGAATGAAAAATATGACAGAGATATGGTCGATTGGAACTATACTGGTCCTTCAGAGGCTGTTAGAACAATCATCAGATATGCAAAGAGAAGAGATATTTTGATATTTGATGCTGGTTGCGGCACAGGCCTTGTTGGGAAAGAGCTCCACAAGGCTCACTATTGTAATATTGATGGCGCAGATTTGTCACAGAACTCGTTAGATAGTATTTCTGAAGGCATCTATCGAAAACTATGGAGAGTTGATCTTAATGAAAGTATCCCTATTACAGACAACTTTTATGATGCGGTTATCTGTGTTGGGACGTTTACTTACGGGCACTTAAAACCCATTGTTCTAGAAGAATTTGTGAGAATTACTAAGAAAAAGGGTTGGATTTGCTTTACCGTAAATGAGGGCATATACGAGAGTCATGGCTTTGACAAAAAGATTAAAGAGTTAGCTTCAAAGCCCAGTTGGAAAACGATTGAATTTTTTAAATCAGATTACCTAGCCAGTAAGGATGTTAATGCCTGGTTAGGACTTTTTCAGGTAGTTTGACCCCAATGGCAGATGATTCAAAAAAGCCCGATCTCCCGGAAGACTTTTTACTGGGAGAGACACTGCAACTATTTTCGAGAGAACGTTGTATACAGACAGCAGAACTTTATAAATTTAAAAATCCATCTGATCTATATCGGCGCCTAACAGATCTTTACAGTATATATGCTATGTAGAATAGCGCAGATAGAGGTGCAACCAACAGCAATGTTAAGCAGCGTCTGCTTGAGATGACCGTGGCAGCGGAGGGTTTATCTAGGAAGTTAAGGCTCCTTCCGAGTTTTGTGGCCACCGTCTTCCTCTCTCGGTTGGGCACAGGGAAAGCGTCGTTTATTTCGAAGCTTGAGCCGATGGCTGAGCAAGCAGGGTATCTCTCCAAGGCGATCGAGTCAGATGATGGAAAAAAAAGACTGCGCCAGGAGAATTTATTGCTGCTTGATCTGATTAAATTATTTGAGCGGGGGACTGGCGTCTTGGCAACCAATATCCATTGTGATGCAGAAGGTAACGACGCCAAAACAATCAAGGAACCGGCATTAGAATTTGTTCGGGCTTGTCTGACAGAAGCTGGGATTTGGAAAAGTGAGAATTCAATCGCTGACTTGATACAGGAATAAGAGTATTCATATTGGTTATTTATTTGGCAAAATCTGACCAATAAGGTCGTCTCAACTGCTATATGTGAGAATTTCTGACTTACAGCGGGTTATGCAAGTAACATGAAAAGAGTTTTATTTTGGCTACCAACGTTTCGTTAGCTCATATTTTAGTAGATGGATAGCAACAGAGGATTGCTGATTTGCCGGAGAAACAATCGCAATGGCTGTTTCAGTGACACTCTGTTTATTTGCTAGCTAAGTAGTGTGGAATGCGAAATCTGTATCAAGAATTTGACTTCGTGCTCGCAAATTATCTTTTTTCTTGTTCATGCTAGCTTTAGATTAAAGCGAAAAAGCTGCAACTCCAAATAGCAAAAATTGTCGTTGGTGTGACAGCATAGATCGCCAAATTTTCTTCCAGAAAGTGAGCCAAAGTAAGGGGGATAAGCTCATTGTTTTTCAGGATTAATGAAATATCAGCCGGGAATCCATTCAGTGTAATCGGACTAGGTGCCAATAAGCTTATTTACATCATTAATTTTTTGTGACACACGAATAGTTTCTATTGTGTGGCTTCGGTAGCCTGCTTAAGATATATTCCATACTCGCAATTCCAGCTATGCTCTGGGCATTTCGGTGTCGAGAGCAAACCTTTTATTTTTACTAAGGCGGGCTCTATCCAGGACGTGTCAGTCAGGTATGACAGAAGCGTTGTCTCAAATTTCATTGTTGCTAGAGATGTGTCGTCGTCAATCATGCCGTTATAGCCTACATGCAGGCCATCAACATAAACAAAATAGGCCGTATCACTCACGGCGAATCCTTTTCTCCTCAAGACCCATGTGTACATATCTGCTTGACGTTTGTAACCCTCTTTCCACTTGCCTTCTAGGGAAACTCTGGTTGGATTTTTAGATAGATTGGCTGTTGATTTGTAGTCGACAACATGAAGTTCTCCAGTGTCCTTGTTCTGGTAGATATCATCGATCCCTCCTCCAAACAAGATGTTTGTCTCTTTGTGAAGAGTGTTGAAGCGGCCAGGTAAACCAAAGTGCATCGATTGTGTCCACAACTCTATGTTGTCATGATCAAATGGAATTAAGTGTCCCAACCCGTTGTTTATCAAAAATGGATGGGATTCTTCTCCCCTAACAGAATCAAAGTCTCTTTTAAGGAGCGTATCGGTATTCGTGTTTATATTAAATCCTGGAAGTGCTGGGCGCTTGACTCCCCTCACTTTTTCAAGCCAGAAGCATGCTTTACATTTGATAAAGTCTTCAATTTTACTCCGTGAAAGCTCGAAAGGAATTTCTGCCTTATCCGGCTTATATGTGCCTTGATGTCTTGCCATTCTTGTCACCGTACAGTGTTAGTAAGTAAGCTGCTTCTGTCCATTAACTTGATTCATTTATAATGGTACTTTGCATCAACCTTGGCAATATTATCCATAATAAATTGGTTTTTTCTTTGCGCGGTTTGTCGTTTTGATTTATCTGACAATTTGTTATTTGGTCAAGGAGCATGGTATCCATTACATTACACAAGTTTGATAGATTTATTGCCGAATTCCGCACAATCAGTTTTTTAAATATAGCTGCTGTGCGGCTTAAAACGCATCTTAAAATGAAGGTTGCTTGGGATACGGCTGACAATTCTGGTTAAGCAATATGCATAATCATAAATATAAATTGGCGCATGAATCTAGTAACATCAGGTTTTAATCAATCAATGATCAAGAAAGAGTCAATGAATGATTCAAAAAAAATTGCTCTCGTCACTGGAGCCGCTGGAACTATAGGCCAGGCCATTTGCCGGCGTTTAATAAAAGATGGTGTCGAACTCATTGGCATTGACGTGGATACGAAAGGGCTGAGCGACCTTGAAAATCTGGTAGATATCAAGACGATCTGCATGGACCTTGAAAATCTAGATGTCTTACCGTCAATGCTTGATGAAATAGGTGCCGTCGACATTGTCGTCAACAATGCAGGCATTCTTCAGGGAGAAAAAATCATCGATCAATCTGTGTCCGACTGGGATCGAATCTTTCGTGTCAATCTTGATTCGGCTCTTATAATTTTGAAGGCGTTTTTACCTGGCATGGTTGACCGTAAGTGGGGGCGAGTAATCAACATGTCCTCCTATGCAGCAAAATGTGGCGGCCTTACTGCAGGCGTCGCATATACGACTTCGAAATCTGCGATGATTGGGCTAACATTTTCTGTCGCTCGGGATTTTGCAGGACATGGTGTAACTGCAAATGCAATTGCTCCTGCTTATGTTATGTCGCCGATGGTCACCGAACAACTGTCACCCGAGGAGCGGAATAACCAGCTTAAAGCCATTCCAGTAGGTCGTTTTTGCCGACCGGAGGAGGTGGCGCATACGGTTGCATTTCTGGCGTCACCCTTAGCAGGTTTTATCACGGGGGAGGTAATAGATATGAATGGCGGGCTTCAATTTGACTAAAACTATTGTAGGAAGATATGTCATTACATCGCAGAAGCATTGCGAGATCTAGTGTGCTAGCCATAGATAGTCATCATCACATATGGGATCCTTCAGTGGGGGACTTCTCCTGGATGACGGCGGCTCATAAGCCGATAGACAGGGAGTTTACACTAGATGATTTGAAGCCGCTTCTTCTTGAAGCACGGATTAGTCATACCATTTTAGTTCAAACTTGGAGTAGTCTTGAAGAAACGGAAAAATTCTTGTCTTTGGCGGGCCAAACAGAGTTTATAGCAGGCGTGATCGGTTGGGTTAATTTTAAAGAAAATGTCGTACCACAAATTGAAAGGCTTATGGCGCATCCTCATGCGACCTATCTAAAAGGTTTACGTCATCAAGTACACGACGAACCAGACAAAAATTGGCTAATTAACTCGCAGGTGCTGAGAGGGTTGGCCGCACTTCGAGAATACGGTCTGACTTATGATTTGCTGATCCGACCGCGTGAAATTCCCGCGGCCGTTTCTTGCATAGAGAGGCTGCCGGGTCAAACTTTCGTAATCGACCATATCGCGAAGCCGAAGATTTCTCAGGGTTGGGATATTGATTGGGAAGATGCTATATCTCGTTTAGCTGACTTTCGAGACCGAGTATGGATTAAATTATCTGGACTAGTGACGGAGGCTGACTGGAAAAACTGGTCCCATGCAGACATTGCTCCTTACGTCAGTCGTGTTATTGAACTCTTTGGGCCTGGGAGAGTTATGGCAGGATCAGATTGGCCTGTTTGCAATTTAGCTTCAGATTACAGCGGAGCGATTGATCTTGTCAGAACATGTATCTCAGAATATAACGGCCACGATCAGGAATGCATTATGAGAAATTCTGCGGTTTCGGCATATAGTCTAGACCTGTCGTAGAGTTTCCAATTCAAGAAACGGTCATAAGGATTCCGGTAATATTGTCTTTACCTCCTCTTTCCAACGCCTGACAGGTTAATTTTTTTAGAATTTTCTCTGGCGCATTGCCTTGCAGCATATTCTGAACTTCATCAAAAGCAAATTCTCGATATAGCCCGTCGCTGCTGATGAGATATCGATCGCCAGATTGTATGACTGCGCTTTGCATCTCTATCCTGAGATTCTGATGGATACCAATTGCACGAGTCAAAACGTTTGCGGAAGGAAGCAATTGAGCCTCGTCCCGGGAGATCTCGCCACGACGAAATCGCTCCTGCGCCAAACAGTGGTCTTCGGTCATCAGATCCAAAACTCCATCGCGTAAGCGATAGATCCGGCTATCGCCAGCCCATAGAAAAATAGCCAGTGACCGATAAGCAAACAAGGCAGCGACCGTGCTGCCTACAACTTTTTTACCATACATGTTTCGACAAGTATTATTGGCTAGAAGAAAGCGAGTCTCTATGTCCTTTATACTTTCAGTCAGCGTTCCGAGCGGTGCAAAACTTCGGATATTGTCTATAACAGACGCGCTTGCCTTGTCTCCCCGTAAGTGGCCACCCATGCCGTCTGCGACTAACCACAAGCCTTTCTTTTCGTCCACATAGAGAGCGTCTTCATTGGTGGTTCGAACAAGGCCGATATTGCTTTCGGAGCATGTATGAAAGACGAAAGACAAATCAGATTGAGACTTTGCCAAGTCAGCTTCGATATCCTCTAGGTGACAGGGATTTATTTGTGGCAAAGAACTGCTCCCAACAATAATTTACATTCAAAGAAATCCATCTAGTTGCTCATTCTAAGTTAGGGCTCCCGGAAACCCAATTTTCCTTTAGAATGCGAACAATCTCTCCAGCTGATGCCGGGCGATTATGCGGCTCTTTCTGCAGGCACCGCATCGCCAGATCAGCAAGCACATTAGGTACGGATGGACCACCCACCGATTGTGCATCTTTCGGAATATCTGAACGTATTTGATCCATTAAAACCCTCACGATCTCGCCTTGAAAGGGCGTAGACCCTGTTAAAACCTCATACAAAACGGCTCCTAAACTATAAATATCTGCTTGAAAACTAATCTCTGGATCGCGATCAATTTGCTCAGGCGACATGTACATTACTGTGCCCTGAAGTTTGGCTTCCCCTGTCATACCGACTTCGTTATCAATTTCAGTTTGCTCAAAGGTATCCTTGGTCCAAAGGGGATCTTTATGCCAAACTTTAGCTAATCCCCAGTCGAGCAATAACACTTCGCCGTAAGGTCCGATCAAGATATTTTCTGGCTTAACATCACGGTGCAAAACTCCGACAGAGTGTGCATAGCCAAGGGCATTTCCTAATTGAATTATTACATCCATCAATTGTGTCAAATCATAGCGCTCGCGATAATTCATTACCTCCCGCAAAGTATAACCATGGACCAATTTCATTGTGAAATAGTAGTTGCCGCGATTGTCGCGCCCTATTTCATGTGCTGGTATTGTATTGGGATGCTGCAGCATGGCACAAATGCGAGCCTCTCGAAGCAGGCGCTTATTTTCAATTGGGTCTTTTTGATACTTCGTTTTTAATGTCTTGTAGCAAACAGTTCGACGCAGATGCAGATCGCGACATGATTGGATTAGCGACTTGCCTCCAGTCGCAAGCGTGGAAAAAAATGCATAACGTGTTTTTGGATTGAGGACTTCGGGTAAAGGTGCGTCTGTCTCCTCTAAATATAGACGATTATCAGTCTTCTTTTGTTGCGGAAAATCAAGCATTGTTTAGTTTTACCCTCGAATCACTGCCGGATCCATTTGCATAGCTGAAACTCTTTTCGGTCAGCTGTTCCGATTCTGCGGATGATCAACGGTCAAAAGCTGTTGAAAAGACACTTTTCTTGCTGGTTTGTCAGGCACTCCAAATATTTTAAATTTTGCTATCTGAAAGATCTTATCTCATCTTGCTACTAAAACGATTAGTTTTCTTATCTATCCAATCAAAAACTTCACGCAAACAGCTTAAATTAGGGGTTGGGGTTATTATAGAAAACTTTATTGACTCTGGACTGATAGCGGCGGAGAAAAATGTTACGAGTTCTCTGTGGCCAATCAGAAAATAGGAGACTCAATACAATTCGCTCTTCCCCTTCGAGCATCGGTCGGACACGATGTCTAACATGATCACCTTGAAACAACACTAGAGAGTTTACAATATTTGATTTTGGTAGAGTGGTAGTAACCAAATTTGGCTGGAGTTCTAACTTTGCATAGTCTTCTTTTGTGTTCTCAACAAGGACCAGTATGCCTGCCCAACGTTGGCCCAAATAGATACTTCCATCCACGTGCCAGTCGATACCATCACCGCCGTTTTTACCTTCATAGAGCAATACGCTTAAGCGATTTGTATCCTCAACAGGCACATATTCAAGAGATTTCAGCCCCGTTGCTTCTCGAACTTTGGCAATGAACCTGCGGGATTGCAGGTATTCAAGCCATTCCCCAGAACATGTTTTTCTGAGTTCATGTCCTCCAATTGCAGAGCCTCGCCGCCAAGGTGTATTGCTCCTTACCCACTCATTCTTGAACTGCTCTAGATCACTAAGTGCTTCTCGATAAGTGTGATCAGGTAATGCATTTGGCACAACATAAAATTTTTGGGCGTCACAATCAAAGACACCGTGCTTATTGAGTTTGTTATGTTTATGCAGTGCCCACTCTGCAGATAGTGTTTTTAATATTGATTGAATCATTTCCCTATCTTATCAAGCATTTTCAGAACCGGGGACAGAATAAGTGTTCTTTTATGCGATATATTTATTGTGCCTATGAACCTTGGTTTAAGTTGACCTTAAATGGGGTGGAAGCGTTGCCGAATAAATTTGAATTAAAACGATTGTGATTTTAGACTCACAACCTATCAATTGGGAGACAACGATGGGCTCAAGAGAAAGACAATTAATTAATGCTGAAATCACTCAACGGAAAGAGGAGGGATGTGACGTCTCTGCAATATCGGTTCGGGTAACTGCTGCGCTTGATTCAAACGCCAGTGACTTGGAAATGACCAAACTCTACGATGAGCTGATGTCGCTTCCAACTGATGATTCTTTTAACTACACCGAGCCTTCCACTCTAGAGGAGATTAGATCGCAACGTCCAGAGGCTTCAAGGAAACTGGACTTGCCTTACAACGAAGATGCGCTTTTCGATCGAATTTATGGCGCTTGGCTGGGTCGTGTCGCTGGTTGTGCGCTGGGGAAGCCGGTTGAGGGTTGGAATAAAGCTCAGATTGACAAGTTGCTTCAGGAACTGGACGCATTGCCACTCAACGACTTCATTCCCTTCAAAGAGGGAGTAGTTGCTGATATATGGTGGACCTCGACCCGAGGAAATATACATTTTATGGATCGAGATGATGACTTGGATTACACAATATTGGGGTTACTTGCGCTGGAGCGATACGGTGCCGCCTTATCTCCACGAGGCATGACTGCCATTTGGTTGGAAAATTTTCCGTTTGAGATGGCTTGTACTGCGGAAAACTCGGCATACCGTAATTTTGTGATGGGAAAGCTGCCCCCGGTTTCAGCAACTTATAGAAATCCATTTCGGGAGTGGATTGGTGCTCAAATCCGGGCTGATATTTTCGGGTATGCTGCGCCGGGTTGGCCTGAAAAGGCAGCTGAGCTAGCATTTTACGATGCCTCAATCTCTCATGACAAAAATGGTATCTATGGAGAGATGTTTGTTGCCGCAATGATATCTGCCGCATTTGTTTATGTCAGCGCAGAAAGCATCATTGTTGCTGGGTTGGCGGAGATTCCCTCCGAGTGTCGATTAGCAGAGGCCATTCGCAATACACTAGCTTGGTGCAAAGAAGAGGATGATTGGCTTGGTGTTTGGGAAAAGATAAATAAACATCTTGGGCACTATGATAGTGTTCATACCATCAACAATGCGGCGATAGTTGTGCTGGGCTTGTGGTACGGCGAAAAAGATTTTCAGACGGGAATTGTTAACACAGTAAGATGCGGTTGGGACACTGATTGCACAGGAGCTACGGTTGGTTCTATCCTCGGGGCGAGGTCTGGCGCCTCAGCATTACCAAGCAAATGGGTTGGAGTTTTTAATGACCGGCTAAAGTCAGCGGTCTCCGGCCACAGTGAAAATAAAATATCAGAACTGGCTCGCAGAACTCTGAGTGTCTCAAAGGACATCGCGCAGCCTCCTCGGAAAAAGGAAAAGATTAATCTTGGTGTCAATGTCGGTGGCGTTTGGGAACTAACTAACAAATGGGGCAAGCAAATTCTTGATTTTGATCAGGGAACGATTGATTTCGTTAATGGCGCTCGCGGGGTTAAAGCCGAACCCATGGAGCTTTGGTCATGTGAGTATAAGCATCCTCATATAAGTTTCTCCTATGGTGTGGATAAAGGTGGTTGGGATTATCGGATAGATTTTTCAGGGACCGTCAACGGAGATAGTTTGATCGGTTTTTACAACCCAGGATTTGTACCAGTTTCTGCAAAACGATCAGTTTCTAGATAACAGAGGCATTGATGACGCCAAGAGTACTGAAGGGCACGCCAATTAGAAGTGGTAGTATTTTAGTTCTTGCTCTAATTGTTTCCTTTAGTTTGCTGCTTTCCAGAGAGGACACTCCAGAAATAGAGACTGATCCTAATTATGGTTCGTTTGTCTTCTATGAGCGTTTTCCGTCTAAGATGATTCCTCCACGACCCGTCGATGTATGGTTGCCACCAGACTATGAAGAGGATCTCAATGATCGTTATCCCGTCATCTATATGCATGACGGACAGCTAGTGTTCAATAAGAGAACTTCGCCATTCGCCGGTTTTTTCTGGAAGCCTTTCGATTGGTATGTGGGTGGAATGTTCTTGGAAACAGATAAAATAATGACTAAACTGATTAGCGAAAACAAGATTCGCCCAGCGATCATCGTTTCGGTTTGGTATCTTTCTAGGGCCAGCGAAAACATGCCTCAGAAACCTATTATGGAGGTTGAGACTTCACTAACCCGGATAGGAGATTCAGACGTTAGGCCTAATGAAGTGACCTCAGATAATTACCTAAAGTTTTTGGTAGATGAGCTCAAGCCCTTTGTAGATCACAATTTTCGTACTCTATCTGGACGGAGCAATACCTATACTATGGGCGCTAGTATGGGTGGCTCAATATCCGCTTATGCAATATCAGAGTATCCTGATATTTTTGGCGGTGCTGCCTGTCTTTCGACCGAGTGGGCTCATGGTGATGGGGCAGAAATCGATTGGTATGAGGGTCATTGGCCCAAGGCTGGATCGCATAGACTTTATTTTGATTACGGCACTGAAACCTATGATGCCGCTTATGAACCTTATCAGAAAAGAATGGATAGAGTTATGCATTCCCATGGATTTGTTGAAGGAGAGGACTGGGTTACAAAGAAGTTTTATGGAGCAGACCACAGTCCCAAGGCATGGCGTGAGAGGTTGCGTATTCCCCTTACTTTTTTACTCGGCAAATAGCTTCTTTGGCTAAAAAACTAAGAATGGAATCTTTGATCCTGCATGCAAAACTGATGAGATACGGTCTTTTACGTCGATTAGTTATAAGTTGGCTATGCAAATGGTCCTGTACAATCAGAACTACGTTGGAACTTTTTCTTAAGGGAATGATGTAGCCTGATTCGTTACAGATTTCGTTTCAAAATGCAAAGGAATCAGACATGACTGATAGCGAAGAGATTGAGACCATCAACTCTCCATCTGAAACCGTAATTAATTTCTTCAATCTGTTCAACGAAGGGGATGCGTATTCCTTAGACCTAATGTTTGATGTGCCCTGTGTGTTCATAATTGATCATAAAACCAGTTTGTTCGAAAAATACAGTGATGCCATCGATTTTGAAGCCCTGCGCAAGACAGGATGGGACAAGTCAAAAATCAATTCATTAGAACCGCTTTATGAGGATGTAACGACGTCTATGATTGGGTTCAATTTTTCAAGATTAGATGGGAGTGACTGCGAGATTTCTAACACGGATGCGACCCATTTATTAGTGAAAGTAGGTAGCGAATGGAAAATTAAAGCAGTTTTTATTCATGGTAATCTAGAGCTGCATTAGCTTTTATTGGGAGCATTTATAAAATAATATGTTGTCATCAATGGAGTTAAAGCTGTCTCAGGTCATAAATATGCGCCAACCGTTTTAACTGCTGACTTTAAAACAGCATTCAAAGTTGGAGAAGTAGAGTGGGAGTAACAAAGAAAATCCTCGTGACAGGAGCAAACAAAGGCATAGGGCTGGCTGTTTGCGAGGCCTTGCTAGAGGCATATTCAGAGACATTTGTTTTTCTCGGTTGTCGAAACACAGATCTAGGAAACAGAGCCATTAAGACAATCCTCGAGAAAAATCCCGAGTGTGAGAACCGCATTGATCTAATTGAAATTGATGTTACTGATGATACTTCTGTGCAGGTGGCGGCAGACAGAATCAGGAAATACAATGCTTCAAGTGGGCCAAATCTTTATGGAATCGTTAATAATGCAGGCATAGCCCGATCGGATAGCGGTCCAGACGAAGTTTTGGAAGTCAACACGATGGGACCAAAGCGAGTGATCGATCATTTTTTCGAGATTTTACAACCAGATGACGGTCGCGTAGTTAACGTTACGTCAGCATCTGGACCTAACTACTTGTCTAGATGTGACAGAATGACCCGCGAGATCTTGACCAGTGAGAGTGTAAGTTGGAATCAAATCAAAGAGATATGTAGCGATTATGTCAGAAAATATAACAATGCGCCGGCTCGAGTAAAAACTCAATTGATCGACGATGTTTATGGATTTTCGAAAGCTTGTACTAATGCTCTGACCATGGTTCAAGCGAGACTCTATCCAAATCTAAAAATTAACGCTTGCACGCCGGGCTTTATTGAGACCGATATGACAAGACCTATGGCGGCCCGACATGGGCGAACACCAGCTGAGATGGGGATGAAATCAGCAAATGAGGGGACATACTCGAGCATCTTTCTGTTAACGGAAAAAAGCGTTGGGTCGGGCTTTTACTTCGGCAGCGATTGTCTGAGAAGTCCAATGGACAGGTACAGATCACCGGGGGACCCTGAATACAAGGGACAATAAATCTTTTAATTACTAGATTATTAATAACTGATTAAGAGCTTTTGTCGGAATAGTGAGCTCCCAAGTTTTCATATGCCAGAAGAGAGTTGTCGAGGCGCCCGTAACATTTTAGTCGCCACCTCGTGATAAGAAATTACTGGGTCCATGTTTATTTGGCTCAGCCTTAACCGAGAAAAAATTTGGTTAATAGGTTTTTTATCATCCCTGATATCTGGCTATTGGCAAAGTTCAAATCTTCGCTCAAAAACTCAGATTTTGAGTTTTTTGCAATTCGGCAAACACCTACTTGGATCCGATAGAAATTTTATTCCGTACGCTCACAGCAAAAAATAAAAAATGGGAGTGGATTATGTTGCATACCATCACATTCGTTTTCGCTGTCGGTTCAATGCTGTGGCTGAGCGGATGCGGAAATTCGGGTTCGACTTACATTGAAGAGGCTCCACCTTCGCTCGCAATTGACGTGGACGAAAATTTGGTTGTTGAGGAGAACCTTGTACCCGTGACGGACATTAAATTAGTCAACGGAGATCTGCAAGACGCTGAACTTCAGATAACGGGTCCAGATAATGAACACTTTGAGTTGGTTGCCGGTTCACAACTAACCTTTGTTAGTGCGCCTGATTTTGAAAATCCAGTTAGTGACGATAGTGATAACACCTATGAGATTACTATCGAAGCGTCAAGCGGCACGTCATCCGCGTCCAAGGCACTGACAGTGACGGTAACAGATGTTCAAGAGCTTCATCTAGGTCCCTACTTCCCAATTACAGAGAACGAACGTGATTATCTAAATTATGATCAGGTAGAATCGAACATGATCGTAGAGGAACTGCATTCAGAAGGCACAAAATTCTGGGGCGGGAAATTTTTAGATGATGATCACTTTTTAGCAACGCGCCAGGATGGTTTTTTTGTCCTCTATGATGTGGTGGACCAAGAGGTACATCGTTTTGACATAAACGAAACTATAGAGCTCTTCAAGCAGGGACAGGGGGGGCTTTATAATTTTGATTTTAGAGCAGGAAGTGATAACACTTTTGAAATAATTTTTGCAGCCGCGGTAATGAACGATGTCCGAACAGCCGAGTTGGCGGTATATTCCTCCACCATTTCGGTTACTGATGGGCTAACAATGAGTGCGCCATATCGGCACTACAAAACCGAGGTAAATTCAAACAGCGAGTACCATTTTGGAGGGGACGTACAGATTTTAGGGGAGCAGGTATTTGTTTCCTCTGGTGACAGGCATTGCCGGCCTTGCGCTCAAAACGAAGGCGATCAACGGGGCAAAATCCTAAGGTTCGATATCCAGGACGACGGTAAACTAGTGGCGAGCCTTAACAACCCCTTCAAGGAGTCAGGCAGACCTGAAGTTTTTTCCAGGGGGCATAGAAATCCCCAGGGAATCGACGTGGCCGGCGAGTTTGATACCGTCCTAGCTGCTGAGCATGGCCCTCAAGGAGGAGATGAAATTAATGTCCTTACCGCGGGCCTTAATTACGGATGGCCGTTAGCAACCTTTGGGGAGGAATACGGAGGAGGGAATATTGGTGTCGAGCGAATCGACGGGTACAAAGACTCGGTACTTTACTACTTACCCTCCATCGCCCCTCGTGAGTTGCAATACGTGGAACAGAACGAACTCTTTCCAGAGCTTAACAATAGTATTGTGATAGCTTCTTTGAAATTTGAGATGTTAGTGGTGCTAAAGTTAAACCAAGCACGCCCTCAACAGAAAGTGATTGACTTGGCCGGCTTCGGAAGGATTTCTTCCTTCGACATTAACTCGAAAGGAGAAATATTTTTTGTCACACACAGCACCCCTGGGAGGCTATTCCGAATTAGATAGAATTGGACCGATAGCACGAAGTATTGAGGGGGATAAGCTATTTAAAACCAGATCTTGGACTATTAAAAGATTTAAAGAAGCAATCTATTCCCATTACGAACTGATTAACTGGTAGCTACGGCTGGACTTGAACCAGCGACCCCAGCATTATGAATGCTGTGCTCTAACCAGCTGAGCTACGTAGCCACACATTTTCGGGATCTCATCGTACGACGGGCGGAAATTCTGGCTATATGGATTCAATTTGTCAAGAACTAAACCAAGGTCATGATTTTGGTTCGTTTTGCCAGACAATAAATTTTTTATGTTCCATCGACCTGTTATAGCTTCTATATTGAAAACCGATAATTTTTATTCTGCAGGTTCAGGTCTTACTGAATTAAAGACGCCTCCTCAGTAGTGCTGATTCATCCTTTCAAACATTGAAGCGAAAATGGATGATATCACCGTCTTTCACCACGTAATCTCTTCCCTCTAGACGCCATTTTCCGGCATCTTTGGCACCTTGTTCGCCGTTTCCGGCGATAAAATCCTCATAGCCAATCGTCTCAGCGCGAATAAAGCCTTTTTCAAAATCGGTATGAATTTTGCCGGCCGCATTGGGCGCTGAATAGCCAACAGGAATGGTCCAAGCTCGGACCTCTCTGGCACCGGCAGTGAAATAAGTGTGCAGCCCAAGTAACTCGTAGCCGGAACGGATTACTCTGTTGAGTCCCGGTTCAGTCATCCCTAATTCTTCAAGAAATTCGTCCCGTTCCTCCTCTTCCAGTTCGGCGATTTCAGCTTCCATTTTATTACAAATTGGTAGGGCGACAGCGTGCTCGGTCTTGGCAATCTCGAGCACTGCGTCGAGATAGGGATTGTTTATGAAACCGGTCTCATCAACATTTGCTACATACATAATCGGTTTAAGCGTCAGCAGATTAAGGGGCTTTATTAGATGCAATTCTTCCTGTCCTAGTTGTAGGGATCTGACTGGCTGAGCATTGTCCAGATGGGAGATTACTTTCTCGAGGAGGGCAACTAAGGATATAGAATCTTTGTCTTGACTTTTGGCAGCTTTTTGAGCTCTTTGGATTGCTTTCTCTGCGGTCTCCAGATCGGCCAGAGCTAATTCCGTATTGATTACCGAAATATCTTCACTAGGGCTTATGCGTTCTCCCACATGCACAACGTTTTCATCCTCAAAGCACCTCACTACATGCGCTATCGCATCGGTCTCTCGAATATTAGCAAGAAACTGATTGCCTAAGCCCTCGCCTTTTGAGGCGCCGGTCACGAGCCCAGCGATGTCCACAAACTCCATTTGGGTGCATAAAACTTTTTCTGGTTTCACAATATCTGCGATTGCTGCCAATCGATAGTCCGGGACTGGAACCATGCCCGTATTCGGCTCGATAGTACAAAATGGGAAGTTTTCGGCGCTTATTCCAGCCTTTGTAAGAGCATTAAATAGCGTAGATTTACCAACATTAGGTAGTCCAACTATACCGCAGTTAAAGCCCATCTTCAGAACCCTGGTTAAGCGGAAAAATCTCGCTGTGAAGTCCGGTCATGGCTTTGTCCCAGTCACCTTTAATCGTTAAATGGAGCCATCGAATAGCATTTTCAATACTCCTATTGATAAGTATTTGCTCTTGTGGAGAAGGTTTTTGCAGAACATAACTGCTTACCTGAACCGCATTGCCCGGATGGTCAATCCCTATTCTTAGTCGGGCGAAAGATCTATCATTACTCAGTTTATCAATTACATCCCTTAGGCCATTATGGCCGCCATGGCCACCGCCGAGTTTAAATTTGGCTGCTCCAGCGCTAAGGTCGAGCTCATCATGAGCTATAAGGATCTGTGAAGGTAAGATTTTATAATATGCTGCCAAGGTTGATACAGAGTTTCCGCTTCGGTTCATAAAGGTAGAGGGATTCAAAAGCCGTATATGGTTATCCCCAATGGACACACTCCCAGTTGCACCAAAAAATTTACCCTCTGGTTTGAGTTCAATGTTTTTGGAGCGAGCAAGGGCAAGCACAAAATTGCTGCCAGCATTATGTCTGGTTTTTTCATAGCTAGCCCCGGGATTGCCGAGTCCCACAATAAGTTTGATCAAATTGTTCAATTTTCTGCGCTAGAAGAAATCGTCCATTAATCTGGACTTTCACTTCCATCGGTGTCTTCGGTCGATTCGATGGAGGTTTGAATTTCAGGACTGTCTTCAGATTCTATTGAACTACTACCTCGTGCTTTGCTAACCGAAGCGATTGGTTGATCGTAATCAGCACCGTAACTGAGAGCAACACTCTCAACTCCTTTTGGCATAACGATGTCTGACATATGTAATGTCTCTCCAAGTTTCAACGCGGCCACGTCAACTTCCAAAAACTCTGGAAGATGCTCTGGTAGGCACTGAATTTCCAGATCGCTCATTGTACGAGAAAAGACCCCCCCTTCCTGTTTTACACCAATACATGTATCTTCATTGACGAAGTGCAATGGGACTTTCAGCGTAAGTTTGGTGGCCTTGCTGATTCGAAGAAAATCCATATGAAGCAGGATCGCTTTTGAAGGATGTCGTTGCAAATCTTTAAGAACAACAGATTCGGTTTTTCCATCGATATTTAGACTAATCACTTGAGAGTAGTAAGCTTCATTTTCGAGTGCCTTTGCAACGTCTTTGTGAACCAATGCAAGTGATTGAGGCTTTTTCTTGCCCCCATAAACAATTGCGGGTATTTCTCCATTTTTACGACGCAGGCGGCGGCTCGCACCTTTCCCTAAGACAGCCCGTGCTGTGGCGTTTAATGTATACTCACTTGACATTTTTTTTCTCCAAATTAAACCAACTCAGACCGCGACCAGAACTGAATTGACGTTTTAATATCCTCAATTTGAGGTTGGTTGAATTGTGCCTTTCACAAAAACATGGCACTAATCGATTCTTCATTGCTGATACGGCGAACCGTTTCAGCCAATAACGGCGCTAAGGGAAGTGTGCGGATAACTTTGCAATTGTTAGCCTCTTCGTTCAAAGGGATACTATCCGTAACAACCAGTTCGTCTAAGTTTGATTCTTTTATATTCTTAATCGCGCTACCGCTCAAAACGGGATGAGTCGCATAGGCCACCACTTTAGAAGCACCAAAGTTTTTTAGCGCTTCCGAGGCTTTGCAAAGCGTTCCTGCGGTGTCCACAATGTCGTCCACCAGAACACATGTCCGGTCATTAACATCGCCTATCAGGTTCATCACCTCCGTTTGATTGGCAGAGGGTCGACGCTTGTCAATTATAGCTAGGTCACAACCCAATTGCTTAGCCACGGCTCGGGCACGAACTACCCCACCAATATCTGGAGACACCACTTGCAGATTTGCATAATTTCGACGTTCAATGTCATCTAAAAGAACCGGAGCACCATAGACATTGTCTACGGTGCAATTGAAGAACCCTTGAATTTGTTCAGCGTGCAGGTCGACCGTTAAAACCCTATCGACGCCGGCATTTGAGAGCATATCTGCCACAACTTTCGCACTTATCGGAACTCGAACTGAGCGCACTCTTCTATCTTGACGAGCATAACCAAAGTAAGGAACCACCGCCGTTATCCGTCCAGCTGAAGCACGATGCAGAGCATCTATCATCAGCACTAGTTCCATCAAGTTCCTGTTGGTGGGAGCACAGGTAGGCTGCACTATGAACACGTCATGTCCGCGCACGTTATCGTTGATCTCGATATTTATCTCGCCGTCAGAAAATAGTGATACTACAGCATTGCCTTTTGGGGTCCCAAGTTTCCTGGCTATGTCGTTAGCAAGTGCAGGATTAGCGTTTCCTGAAAAGACCATCAATCTTGACACGGTAGATTCCCTGTTTTACTTTAGTTTTCTTATTAATGGCTGGGGCGGTAGGAGTCGAACCTACGAATGACGGGATCAAAACCCGTTGCCTTAACCACTTGGCTACGCCCCAATTTTTAGTTTTCCTAGTTGATAGTGCACAGGAGAATGATTAATTCCCTCAGCAACAAACGCAGCCCATTTCGGCGGGACTTTTCCAAGAATTTTCTCTGCTTGCTGCCTATCGTTAAAACTGCAAAAAACGCTCGACCCTGTCCCAGTCAAAAGTGGTTCCGCATGATTCTTAAGCCAGCGAACAACCTCTCCAACTTCTATGAACATTTCCTCTACCAGCGCCTGACAATCGTTTTTCAGCAGGTTTGCGCTAATATCTTGATCCCTCGTGAGCGCGCTCATTTTGATTGGTGGCGAGTTTCTTGTCAATTCAGGATGAGAAAATATTTGAGCAGACAAGATCTTTACTGGCGGCGTGACGATCAAATACCATCTTTTAGGAATATCAAAACGGGTCAGTTTGTCCCCTATTCCCTCGCCTAGAGAACTTTGTCCGCGGATAAAAAGAGGAATGTCGGCTCCGAGAGATGCCCCTAGCATAGCGAGATTATGCGAGTTTAGATTACAACCCCACAATGTATTGAGAGTCAAAAGTGTGGTGGCTGCATCACTACTACCCCCGCCAAGACCTGCTCCGATAGGCAGTATTTTTCTGAGATTAATGTGGCAACCATTTTTTACATTTGCACTTTTTTTTAATAGCTGGGCCGACCTTACAATCAGATTATCTTCGTTCTTTATTCCTACAAGGTTATGTGAAAGCAGGATTTCATTATCCTCTATAACTTCGAAAGAAATGTCATCACCAATATTGATGAGTTGGAACAGGGTTTGAAGATCATGATATCCATCATGTCGTTTGCCTAGTATGTTCAAAAACAAGTTTAGTTTTCCGGGGGCAATAACAGTGACTGGCTTGGACTGTAATTTCATATTTAGCTATCCGGAGTTCTCCACTTAGAGATGATCAATTTAAATGAAATCTTATCATTTTGGCCGATTATTTTTCCCGGGAGATAGCCAAGTAGCGTCGATGAATAGTTAGAAAAGGATAGATACCAACCATCCTGCGAGAAACTCATTGTGCGGTTGTCTTCATTTTCATCTGAGAAGTTTGCTGGACCGCCCTTTGGTGATGGGACTCCTGAGAGCCACCAGCGCAGATTATTTATTGGAATCGAAATGTTGGTAGCCTTTAACAGAAGCATCTCGGGTGGGCCAAACAAAACCTGATCATCTTTCCGCATAGAGGCCGAATTGCGATTTCCTTCTATCTCGACTTGTCCAAAACCCAAAGGCCCCGATATGAGTACGCGGTATGAAGATTCTTTTTGTGTCCAGTCTATCCGTCCAGCAAAGCCATCATCCGACGTTTTGATACTTAATTTGGCAGCAATTCGCCACTGTTTCAAAGCAGCCTTCGAGGAGGAGTATAGTTCCCACAACTCCGGAGGAGGCGTCTTCTGAGGGGTATATGACACGCAACCCGATACAAAAACTAGAGCGAATAAAATTAGTCGCGCCATCATTTAATGCTTTCTGGATTGATCACGGAAGCATTTAGGCGGTACATTGTTGTAATAATATTTTTATGATTGGGAGATTTTTTGAGGCCCTGCGCCCATGCCTGCCTTGCCAAATCCCTATCTCCCATTTGCCAATAAATTTCGCCTAAATGAGCTGCAATTTCTGGATCTGGCATCATTGCCATTGCTTTTTTTATGTAGTACAACGCTTTCTTGAGTTCACCCCGTTTGAATAGGACCCATCCCATACTATCGACAATTGCTGCGCTATTTGGTCTAAGCAAATAAGCCCTGTAGATTAGATCATAGGCCTCTTGCAAACGTTTCGTATGCAACACCATCGAATAACCCAAAGCGTTCAACGCCTGGGCATTTTCGGGGTCTTCAGAGATAATGGCTCTTAAATCGTTCTCCATTTTATCAAAATTGCCTTGCCGCTCTGCAATCATCGCCCTCGCATACAACAGGGTTTTATTCTTAGGATTTCTCAACAGGCCCGCCGTAAGCAAATCGATTGCTTCTTTTTCTCGTTTATCTTTAACTAGCAGTTGCGCCTCTAATTCGAAAAGAGGGATAGCCTGGTCTGGAATGGTTTCACGTAAACGAGACAAATATAACCTTGCTGAAGATAAATCGTAATTTTCTAAAATCAATGAAACGCTACGCGATACTGCCATAAGGAAATGTCTACCGCTCGTAACTCGCGCGTAGTAGTGTAGGGCAGCGCTGTGTTCTCCTTTATTCTCGGTTATGATGCCTAGATGGAAAAGTGCATCTTGAGAGAAACGTTTTGAGGCAATGAGATCCCTTAGCTTGGGGTATGCTAGATCAGGTAGCTCTTGATCTAAATAGAGAAGTGCTAACAAATATTTGGTTTCTTGATTTTCCGGACTAGACAAGTTCAAGAGTTCAAATTGGTGAAGTGCTTCTTTGCGGTCATAATCGGTCAATAATTTAGCGTAATGGATTCGCAAGTCTTCATTGGAGGGATTTCTTTCAAGAGCTTTTTTCAAAACCTTTACGGCCTCATCAATTTTCTCCTGTGAGTTAAGTGCTTGAGCTAAAACGGTAATTCCGCGAGGATCATTTTTTGATTTTTTTAGGAAAGTTTTTATAACTGACTCGGCCTCTCTAAAGCGGTCAGTCTTTTGCAGCAGCAGTGCAATTGCTAGTTGGCTAAAATGTTCTTTACCAGGAGCTAGAGAGGTACTTTGATAAGCACTGATGAGCGAATCAATTTGTTCTCTAGATTCTCTCTCAGTGAAGGTTGTAACCGCGAGAAATACATCCTCGTTATTTTCACGATTTGAAACCCAGGCAGCGTAAGGCAGTGCGCTGGCCGGGTCTCTCAAAAGCACATATGATTGAATGACTGCTTTGTGGGCAGCAATGCTTTCTGGATTTATTTCTAACCATAATTTAGCCAAGGCAAGTGCTTTTTCCGGTCGTCTGATGTTGTGCGCGATTCCGAAAGCCATTTCTGCAATTGCCTCGTCTCGCGTTTGTTTCGCTTGGATTGAGTACATGGAAAGAGCAGTTTCATAGTTTTGGCGCATTAGCGCTATGTCTGCTACCAAAAGGTGATACAGCGTGCCGTCTTTGAAAGACTTGATTCTCTCCGTTGTGTTAGAAGATTTAGTGGCATTATTGGATATTAACTCCGGTCCTTCGGGATCTTTGAGCAGATTGCTTGAACACCCGGTAAATAGCAGGCAAAAAGAAAGCATGGATGCGAAGATTGGGCGAATCATTGTCATATCGATATTTTCGCGGAAATTTTAGACTAAAACAACGATTGCTATTTTTGAGTCACTTTAAGACGATTTGCTTAGTTGGAACCGTAAAATTGTCTGCAATAAAAATTTGACGTAGAACTCAAATCGTCCGCGTTATAATCACCTCGGAACATGTGCGATTTGCACCATACTCGCTGATATAATAAGTTCTGCAGAAGTCTCTAAGTTGTTAAGGGGTACGTCACATTTTAGTATTTGGTCTTAATCACAAGTCGGCATCTGTTGATTTTCGTGAAAAAGTTGCATTTGCACCAGAAACAATGGTGGAACATCTACGAGATGCCACCACAAACTTGGCGTTAGATGAGGCGGTTATATTATCCACCTGCAACCGAACAGAAATTTATGCGGCTGGCGAGGTAAGCGATGATGCTATGATTGGCTGGCTCGCGTCAGCTAGAAAAATTCACCCAGCCGAGATAGAAGACCACTATTATTGTTATAGGGGACTTGAAGCGCTTAGACAGTTAATAAAAGTAGCCAGTGGGATGGATTCTCTAATCTTGGGTGAACCACAGATTTTTGGCCAAATAAAATCTGCTTTTGCCGTAGCTCTTGAAGCAGGAACGGTGTCAGCTGAATTAAACAAATCATTTCAGCATGCTTTCGCTACTGCGAAGAGAGTTCGAACAGAGACAGCGATAGGGCAGAATCCTGTTTCCGTAGCATATGCCTCAGTAATCTTGGCAGAGCAGATCTTTTCTCGTCTTGAATCCTTGAGTGTGCTATTAATTGGTGCGGGAGAAACTATAGAGCTAGTTGCAAAACATTTGAAACAAAAAAATGTTGGATATATTTCTGTGGCAAATCGAACCTTAAGCAGGGCAAAAAAGGTAGTAGGGCAGTATGCTTCTGAGGCTATCCTTCTATCTGATATACCTGATCGACTTCATTTAGCTGATATTGTCATTTCCTCAACTGCCAGTCAGTTGCCCATTTTAGGGAAAGGAGCTGTTGAATCTGCGCTAAAAAAACGCCGCAATAAACCAATGTTTTTGGTGGATATTGCTGTACCTCGCGATATAGAACCTGAAGTGGAATCCCTCTCGGATATTTATTTGTATACCGTAGATGACCTAAAAGGCGTTATAGAGGAAAACATTAGAGCCAGAGAATCGGCAGCTGATCTTGCAAATGATATCGTTGATCAGGAACTGCATAGTTGGGTAAGGCTGAAAAGGGAGTCATCAGTGGTTGACACCATTAGGGCATTTCGAACCAGTGTAGAAAATATCCGCGACATCGAAGTGGAAAAGGCGTTTGGTGCAATTGAGCGCGGACATAATGCCAAAGAGGTGATCGATACCTTAGCTCGTAACTTGACAAATAAACTGATGCATAAACCCACTGCGCGGTTGAAACTTGCTGGTGAAGAAGGTCGAGATGATACAATTCATGCTACGCATGACCTTTTTGACTTGAAAGAGACTAAATGAACGGGCCGGTCAAACTAAACGATGGCTTGACGGCGCTGCGCTTTTGCTCGGTTGATTATTGATGAAAGACTCTATTTTGGGGAAGTTACAAATGTTAGAGGAACGCTTTCAAGAGCTGGAGGCACTGCTCAGTGATGGCGATATAATTACTGATCAAACCAAATACCGGGAGTTGTCCAAAGAGTATGCCGAGCTTGAGCCTGTTGTGCAAAACTATATCGCTTACCAAGCCGTGGTGGCTGATATGCATGCAGCGGCTTTACTGGTGAGAGACCAAGATAGAGATATGCGTGAAATGGCTGAAGAGGAGCTTCGAAGAGGAGAAGCTCGAAAAGGTGAGCTTGAGTTGATCCTTTCAACGTTATTATTGCCTCGAGACCCGAATGACCACAAAAATGTGTACTTGGAAATTCGCGCAGGAACAGGGGGTGATGAGGCGGCACTCTTTGCGGGTGATTTATTTCGAATGTACTGTAAATATTCTGAACGTCAGGGATGGGCGCTAGAAATTGTAAGTGCCAATCATGGCGATCATGGGGGTTATAAAGAAATTATTACCAGAATCGAAGGACGAGGAGTCTATTCTAGATTGAAATTCGAATCTGGAGCCCATCGGGTTCAGCGTGTTCCTGCAACCGAGTCCCAAGGCAGAGTGCACACATCAGCATGCACTGTGGCGATTCTTGCTGAGGCAGATTAGACCGATGATATTGAGATCAACAAGTCTGATCTGCGCGTCGATACGTT
>CAJWMT010000016.1:0-35381 GCA_913044275.1 uncultured Cellvibrionales bacterium | reverse complement strand
CTGGTTTCATGTCCGCTGCTCACTCAGAGGAAGACATTGAAAATACGCTTGCTGCGGCTACCGAGGTATTCAAACACATATAGCCATAAATTCTCTACCTCCAATTGATGCCGAAGATGGTAATTTTAAGTATCATAATTCTCTATAATTATCCTTAGCCTTGGTAAATTCTGTGGAGACCATATGTCATTTTCGCTTAATCGGGGACCCTACCCGCTAACTAGGATGCGACGAAACCGTTACAAAGATTTCTCTCGTCGACTCATAACCGAAAGCCGGTTGACCACAAATGATTTGATCCTTCCGGTTTTTGTAGTTGAGGGCAATCAGCAGTCACAAAAAATTGATTCTATGCCGGGCATATGCCGTTTTTCTATCGACTTGCTCAAGGACGAGGCAAAGGAAATAGCCGCACTTGGAATACCGGCTATTGCACTCTTTCCAATGGTGGCCGGAAAAGATAAATCAACTTTAGCGGAAGAAGCATACAATAAAAATGGTCTAGTGCAGAGAGCGATCGCCGAGATCAAAGATGCCGCTCCAGAACTTGGCATAATCACCGATGTTGCGCTTGATCCATACACAACGCATGGCCAGGATGGAGTCATAGATAATGAGACAAAATATGTAATGAATGATGCAACAAATGACATCCTAGTAAAACAAGCCCTCTCTCATGCCACTGCAGGAGCCGACATCATAGCGCCCTCAGATATGATGGACGGTCGAATCGGAGCTATTCGGGAAGCATTGGAAAGTGAGGGTTATACTAACACCCAAATTTTGGCCTACTCAGCTAAATATGCTTCAGCCTATTATGGCCCTTTTAGAGATGCTGTCGGATCGGGAGGGAATCTTTCGGGCGGCAATAAATATACATATCAGATGAATATTGCTAACAGTGACGAAGCTTTGCATGAGTGCGCTCTGGATTTAAATGAAGGGGCCGATATGATTATGATAAAACCTGGCATGCCCTATCTTGATGTAATTCGACGAGTCAAAGATGAACTTAAGGTGCCAACCTTTGCCTATCAAGTCAGCGGTGAATACGCTATGCATTGCGCCGCATTTAATAATAATTGGCTAAATCGGGATGCTGCAATTATGGAATCCCTATTGGCCTTCAAACGTGCAGGAGCGGACGGCGTTCTATCCTATTTCGCAAAACAGGCGGCTGAAATTTTGTCATAAGCTATCTTCATGAAACGCGGTATCAAACCCAATAAACCGTTGCGCCTTTGAAAGGCATCTATAGTTAAAGATATACTATCGATCTGCAGTTTTGTTATTGCTAAACAAAGTTTGAGGGAAGGAATCAACGTTATGGCAAGCCCCGCGGATTCAGATCGCTGTGTGCGCCTATTAATCAATCATCTCTCCTCTTTGAAAGGTTCAATTCTGATAGTTGCGGA
Source organism: uncultured Cellvibrionales bacterium (assembly GCA_913044275.1). Taxonomy (GTDB): domain Bacteria; phylum Pseudomonadota; class Gammaproteobacteria; order Pseudomonadales; family Porticoccaceae; genus TMED48. The sequence continues at coordinate 33,966 of CAJWMT010000016.1, read as the reverse complement.
TGAAAACTGGTCAGACGAAGATTGGTCCTCAGTAGCAAAGCTGGCCAACTACAATACTAATGTATTGACCAATAGGTGGAATGTATTTTTGAATGCTAAGGCTGCCGGTCTCGATATCCTATTCAATGATTTTAATTTCTCGCATTATTCGTCGGAACAATTTGACTCTGTCATCTACCGCGTATCTAAGGAGCGCGCCACCACCTGCCATGTGATCAATCAAGTTGTCAGAATTTTGAAATCAAGAGCTGAACTTTATCTCAGTGGTAGAAAAAATGATGGCATCAAAAACTATGTAAAGCTATCGTCCACTTTATTTGGATATCGTTCACAAGCAAAAAAAATTGGCTCTGACTATTTCGCCTCGATACTCAAAAACAATTCGCTAAACAGTTCTTTACCAGACAAAAGCTACGCGAAACTGCGGACATTGCAAACTTTGAATCAAGGAAAATATCTAAGCAAACCGGGAATTTTCGGATGGGATAAGATAGACCGAGGGAGCGCCTTTTTGATCGAGAACCTTCCCGACTATATGAAAACGCTCGGTGTGAGCCCAAAGACAGTCCTAGATCTCGGCTGTGGCTATGGATATATTGCATGTGAAGCGAGCAATCACGATTTTCAGTACATAATGGCCACCGACAATAATGCTGCGGCAATCATTGCTTGCAAAAAAAACTTTGAACGCCTTCTAAAAGGCAATTATGAAGTTGTTGCTTCAGACGCTGGTGATACGATAAATAGGTCCTTCGACCTGATCTTGTGTAACCCACCCTTTCATCAAGGATTTTCAGTGAGACCAAGCTTTATTTCGAAATTTTTGAGTAGCACAAGTAATTTATTGAGTGAGTCAGGATGCGCAATATTTGTGGTAAATAAATTTATTCCGATTGAGCAAGTTGCCCTCAAATATTTTCATGTCGTTAAGGTAATTAAATCGACTGAATCGTTCAAGCTCATTGAACTTAAATTTGGAAAGTCCTATATAAAATGAAAAGAGCCTTGTAAAAATTCTAGTGCGGGGGCATATTTAGCTATTCAGTTGTGATACGTAAATATTTTATAACATCATTCTCAATCGACGTTTGCAAAAAGCATAGAGGTGCCTTGGGGAAACAATAAATCGTGGATCATTCTGATTACAGGCCCATTCCAAATTTAGCAAATACTCTTCGTAACGGCTGGGACAGGTCCATCAGCAAAAGGCCGACGTTTCTTCCTATTGCCCAAGGATACGAATCAGTTGCAAACAGCTTGGGAAGGAGTTTGGTAAAAGCGAGGACATTCTGCTGATCGAGCCAACGGGCATTAAGATATTTCTCTAAAGTTTCCATGCTAGAGTAATCCGATCCATTTTCTAAAGCCTCCGCGATACAGGATGACAATACTTCAGCATCTCGGAGCGCAAGGTTAAAGCCTTGGCCTGCAATTGGGTGCAGGCCTCTAGCTGCGTTACCTAGAAGCACTAATCGACGTCGCACCTGCTCCTCAGCTTCGGTAGTCGTCAACTCATAACTTTTTCTCTCACCAACTGCAGTGAAAAGTCCGGCCCTATAGCCAAATGCAGCTTGCAGTCCAGTGAGAAAAGACGCGTCATCCGCTAGCATCATTGTATCTGTCTCCTTAGTTGATTGGATCCATACTAGGGATGCGCGAGGTTTGTCCTGATATGGAGACATTGGCAGCAACGCCAGGGAACCATCTTTGACAAAACGTTCATAGGCTAATTGTCTGTGTTGATTCTTGAGAGTTATGTTGGCAACTATCGCACTTTGATGATGATCTGTTATTCTGGTTTGAATTCCAACCTTCTTTGCGGTTTCTGAATTAGCTCCATCGGCAATAATTAGCAACTGGGTCAAAATGGGGCCTTTTCTGTCTTCTAATACTATTTGCAACGATCGCTCATGCAGCTCAACTTTGGCAATCTTGGATGAAAATCGGCTTACGATATTCGATTCAGCTAACTTTTGAGCCAAGATAGCACCCATAGCTTGGTTCTCTACCACATAACCAAGGGCTGCAACGTTAACATCCGAGGAATTAATTCTGGTGACACCAAAATGGTTCAAATTACTCACATGGATACCAGCAATCTCAGCCAAGCTGCTTCTAAGAAGAGTCCATATGCCCATATCTTCGAGGATAAGGCCACTTTTATAGGACAAAGCTGTAGCGCGCGAATCAAAACTCCTGTCGACGTGCCCGCATTCATATATGTCAGCTTTTGACTCGAGAAGGAGCAAGCGCATATCTGGACATTGTCTAGCAAGCAGAAGCGCAAAAGAAATGCCCACCATTCCCCCTCCAACGATTATGCAATCATAATTTGTTGTTTTCACGGGTTATAGCAACCTGACAACCGAAAGACATAGATAGAATTATTCACTCATCAATCTCTCAATCTCATCTCGGGTTTTTGGCACATCCGATGTCAACTGTTCGCAACCGGTCTTCGTTATAAGGAGATTGTCCTCAATTCGCACCGCCAAACCACGCCATCTTTCTTGGACTTCCATGTTTGAGGCCGAAATATAGATGCCCGGCTCAACGGTAAGCACCATCCCGCTCTCGTATTCTCGCCAAGTCTTGTCGATCTTATAATCCCCTACATCGTGCACATCCATTCCCAGCCAGTGGCCATAATTATGCATGTAGAACTTGCGATGTGCTTCGGTATCGATTAGCTCCTCCAGTTCTCCATCCAGGATGCCCAAATCTATCAAGCCTTGAGTGATTGTACGAATGATGATTTTATCTGCCCTATCGTAAGATACCCCCGGGGCTAACACTTCTATTGCTTGCGATTGCGCGCTAAGAACAAGATCATAAATTGCCGCTTGAGCAGAAGTAAATCTCCCATTAACCGGAAAAGTGCGAGTTATGTCTCCAGCATAATTACGATATTCGCATCCCGCATCAATTAAAACTAAATCCCCGTCCACCAGCTTTTCCTTATTATCAATGTAGTGAAGGATACACCCGTTTCCCCCTCCCCCAACAATGGTGCTATAGGCAGGGCAACTCGCTCCTCGGATCATGAATTCATGTTCAATCTCCGCCTGCAACTGATATTCATACATGCCTGGTTTGCTAGCAGACATTGCTCGACGATGAGCTGAAGCTGATATTGCTCCGGCGCGGCGCATAAGCTTTATTTCGCTGCCACTCTTAATCAATCGCATTTCATTAACGAAGTGATCCAAATCAACAAACTCCCCAGGAGGAGAAGAACCTCTTCCACGTTGATTACGAATACCCTTGACCCATTGCATCAATCTCTTATCAAAATCGTCATATTTTCCCAGGCCATAATAGACCTTATCTTTGCCTTCCAGCATACCAGGCAGGATGTCGTCAAGATCAGAAATAGGGAAAGCATCATCAGCTGCATATCGCTTTCTAGCGCCATCTGGGCCATTAAGAAAGCCATCCCAAGTTTCTCGAAGTTCGTCCTTCTCTCGACAAAACAATATGAACTCGCCTTGATCACGATTTGGGATCAACACCAATACCGAATCGGCCTCAGGGAACCCGCTGAGATAAGTGAGCGTGGTATCTTGTTTATAGCGATGAAAAGTGTCTCTTGAGCGAATCCTTTCGGGAGCTGATGTCACAACGGCAATGGTATTGGGCCCCATCATACTCATCAGGTCGCTCCGTCTAACAGCATATTCTCTATTGGTGATCAAGATACCCCCCGTTAACTGTTTCAGCTTTTCAATGTGTAAGCTTTTTTGTAGCGTTCAAATCCATATAAATTAGTTGCACAGCAATGCGAATATACTCGACTAATTCAATATAATCGCATTCACCATCTTCGTCGAATTCAACAGAAATTCTAGCTATCGAAGCAAGGTCTTCTAGGGCCTCGTTCGCATCATCCGTAAGCAGACATTCCTTTTCCATTCCCTCCGCAAAACCCGATATATAATTTCCACACCACTCTCCAAGAGCTATTAATCGCTCCGATAATGGGATGTCTTCCTCTGGCAAAATCGGGATAAAAACACAGTCCGTATGTTCAATTTCTTTTACAAAAGAAAGTATGATATCTCTAAATTGACCCTCATCTTTGGAGGCCATTTCTTGGGATAACGCCAAACACTCTTTCGAAATTTCGACTAATCGATCAATACCAATCGGTCCGCAGCTTATTCTTCCAGAAACAAAGCCATGAAGCGTCGAAGGGCTCACCTGCGCTCCCAATTCATAAAAAAAATTTTGCAGTTCCGAAAATTTCACTCGCGAGCACCTGACAATGATTTTATTATCCTATCATTGAAAATACATCAAATCATTAAACATTATTACTACCAAATAATTGACCCAAACAGCATCAATGCCTATAGTTAACTCGCTGAGTAAACGCGCCACCTCATAGGTAAGGTTTTGGTCTAATGAGTGAAATAGATAAATTCGAAGAAAAACTGGACCGATTGATTGAGCTGTGTCAGCAACTTAAAACTGAAAATCAATTTCTTCGCGAGCGCGAGGCCGGTTTAGTTGGGGAACGCGGTAAGCTATTAGAAAAAAATGAATTGGCTAGGCAAAAAATTCAAACGATGATCAGCCGACTCAAAAGCCTAAGTACAGAATAGTGAAAGACAATAACTTATCAATAAAAATTCGGATTCTAGACAAAGATTATCAAGTTAACTGCAAGCCTGACGAGCAGGATGCTTTGCACGCATCTGCGACCTTGTTGAGCAACAAAATGGAAGAAATTCGCAGCGTTTCGAATATCATTGGTATCGAACGAATTGCCGTTATGGCCGCCTTAAATTTGACGCATGATCTGTTACAATCAGAGGATTCTGCTAAACGCGACGCAGCAGCCTCCAAGCTTCTCGAGGCAGCTGATAACAAATTAGATTCCGTTTTATTCGAACTTGACTCCAGATGATTGTCCAACCCACTGGTGCATCTCAGTGCATTAGGGAGTCTTTCGCCATTGAGTATGTTATGCTTGATTTTCCTGGAGTGTTTGCCAGCCGAGAAGTCCCTGAGCCGATAACAATCCTATGGCTTCTTTTTTGACAAAGCTGTTGAGCAGTTCCGTGCGATGGAAAGCCTGATGCGATGCAAAAGTCGCCACCTTGAACTTTTCGGTTCAAGGCCACGTCGGCAGCGGCACTCTGGGACTCTGTGTCTTGATTGATTTTTTATGATGAATATTCGACATGATAGATGCATCATGCGTGATCGAAGACGCGCAATGTCGTCAAAACAGCAAGACGAAGCAGCGCAAGGTGTCCTGAAAACTATAAAGGAACAGAAGGTTTTAAAAAGCACCCGGCGAGTGGCCATTTATTTTGCTAATGATGGTGAAATCAACCCACTCGAAATGCCTAAACTTTTTTCTAATCGAAGCAGAAAATGGTACTTACCGCGACTCAGAAAAAGCGGGAAAAAGATAATGGATTTTGCATTGTTCACCAAAGAAACCAAAATGGTGGCCAACAAATTTGGCATACCTGAGCCATCCTCTGAAAATTGTGAATATGAACTGGCTAGCAAGATGGATATCATCTTTATACCCTTGGTGAGCTTTGACAGGAATGGTAATCGATTGGGAATGGGCGGTGGCTACTACGATTCAACTCTAGCAGAAGCAAGCCGAGGCGGTTTTTCAAACACAATGCTTATAGGTCTTGCGCATCACTTTCAAGAAAAACATCGGCTACGACCTCGAAGTTGGGATATAAAACTTGACATGGTTATCACAGATCGAGAGTTAATATGCGTAAAACCAAAATAATCTGCACAATAGGTCCTGTTACAGCGTCTTTTGAAATGCTAGAGCATCTTGCCGACGCCGGGATGAATGTCGCTCGATTAAATATGTCCCACGGGGACCATGCGTCTCATGCCCGTGTTATTAAACATATTCGAACCCTCAACAAGCGACTCAAGCATCCAATCGCTATTATGGTAGACACACAAGGTCCTGAGATTCGCACAGGTGACCGAGCTGAAGATCTGCAGCTAAGCTCAGGTGATCTCATTTCAATCGTGGCCCGGGGGGCCAAAGACGTCGAGTCATCTTCGATCCAAGTTAACTATGAAAACTTGATGAATGATTTGGACGTTAGTGACTTTGTTACCGTTGACAATGGGCTAATCAATCTTCAAGTTCTAAGCAAAGAAAACCGTATTATGCGCTGCAAAGTCATTGATGGTGGCGTGCTTAAAAGTAAGCGGCATGTCAACCTGCCAGGCATTCGGGTAAATTTGCCGGCCATCACTGATAAGGATCGTCGCGATATTGAATTTGCGAAATCTCAAGAGGTCGATTTTATCGCTCTATCATTCGTTAGACAGGCATCTGACATCGATGATCTAAAAATATTACTTGGCGCTAAAGCTGAGAAAATTAAAGTAATAGCCAAGCTTGAAGACCAAGAAGCTATTACAAATATGATAGAAATTACTGCAGCATCAGACGGTATAATGGTCGCTCGCGGTGATCTGGGTGTAGAAATTAGGCTCGAGGTGCTTCCGCGTATTCAACGAAGAATCATTCGAACTTGTGCGGAGATGGGCAAGAGGGTCATAGTAGCAACTCATATGCTAGAGTCAATGATTGAAAATGCCATGCCCACTAGAGCCGAAGTAACTGATGTCGCTAATGCCATCTATGAGGAGGCAGATGCCATTATGCTGTCTGGTGAAACCACTGTCGGGCGTCATCCTATTAAATGCGTTGAAATTCTGGACCGCATAGCCCGATCAACAGAAAGCAGTAGAGGGTTAAGGTTTAGTGATAATCTTAAATTAGAAAATGACAAACAGCACATAGCGCGGGCGGCCGTTGATTTAGCCGAATCAATCTCTGCGAAAGCTATCATAGTTCCCACTCGTCGCGGACGAATGGCCAACTGGGTCACTAATTGTCACCCTCAAAAGCCAATAGTTTGTGCTTTCACTAATGATAGCCGGACGCGCCGTCAACTCGTTCTAAACCGTAATGTTCTCAGCTACCGAATAAAATTCAGTTCAGACCCAGAAAAAACTCTTAGTAGTGCAGCGGAAATTATGGTTCAGCGAGGCGAATTTTCGTCTCAAGACCGAGTTGTCGTAATTTCAGACGCACTTGCCGGCTCTGGTGTGGAAGCCATTCAGATTCGCCAGATCAGCGATTTATTGCCGCCCAGCTCAAGTCCTCCTCAGGAATAATTGATATGAACGATTCTGAGTTTCATTTACATACCTGTAACCCAACGAGTCGAGAAATTTCGTTATAGACCCATCTTCTTGCACTGTTGCTTGGAAGGCTACTAGCACACGACCGAATGCCGAACCATGATTACGATAATGAAACATCGTAATATTCCAGCGATCTCCCAAGACATTCAAGAAGTTGAGCAAAGCGCCGGGGCGTTCAGGAAAGTCAAACCGAAAAACTTGTTCTTCTGCAATTTCTTGAGAGCGTCCACCAACCATATGCCGGATATGCAATTTAGCCATCTCATTGTCAGTTAGGTCCTCTGCCCTGTATCCCATTTCAGACAGGTGGTTGGTGAACGCATAACGATCCTCATCAGAACTAACTTCAACACCAACAAAAACCTGTGCCGCCGATTCATTATTATAACGGTAATTAAATTCGGTTACGTTCCGGAATTGAAGAGCTGTGCAAAATGATCTAAAACTACCAGGTTTTTCATCAATCGTCACTGCAAGAATAGCTTCCCTCTTTTCACCCGTTTCAGTCCGCTCAGAGATATAACGAAGGCGATCGAAATCAATATTTGAGCCACACTGAATGGCCAATAATCTCTGACCCTCTGCGCCAGTTTTGGCTACGTATTTTTTTAACCCCGCCAAACTCATTGCCCCAGACGGCTCGCAAATCGCACGAGTATCATTGAAGGTATCTTTAATTGCGGCACATATCTCATCGGTTGTTACAGTTATGACTTGATCAACTGTTTCTCGCATCACCGCAAAAGTTGCCTCACCCACTTGTCTGACGGCTGTCCCATCAGCAAAGATCCCAACTTGTGACAACCTGACCCGTTCGCCAGAATCCATTGCCGCTTTGAAGCAAGCTGCGTCATCCGACTCGACAGCAATGATCTTGGTCTCCGGACGAAATTTTTTCAAATATGCCGAAATTCCAGCGCATAATCCACCCCCTCCAACGGCAACGAAGACAGCATCTAATGGACCCGACAATTGTCGATGGATTTCCATCCCTATCGTGCCTTGACCAGCAATTATATCAGGGTCATCAAAAGGGTGGATAAATACTGCGCCATGCTTGCGCCTCAGCTCAGAGGCATGTGCAGCAGCAGCGTCAAAATCATCGCCTATCAAGACCACTTGTGCTCCCCGTTGACGAACCGCATCAACTTTTATTTGGGGCGTGGTAGTCGGCATTACGATTGTAGCCTCAACTTCCATTTTTCTGGCTGCTTGGGCCACTCCTTGCGCGTGGTTGCCGGCGGAGGCCGCTATCACACCTCTTTCCAACTCATCTTTAGAAAGATTGAGAAGCTTATTGTAGGCTCCTCGTACCTTGAAAGAAAACACGCTTTGCAGATCTTCTCGCTTTATCAAAATTTCATTTCGAAGAAGCGATGATATCAATGGAGCTGCAATGATAGGAGTCTCAATTGCAAGATCATAGATGCGAGCGTCGTGAATCTTTTTAACATACCTGTCTAACATTCAAATTGCCTGCATGCCTCGCCTAAAATGAAAGAACCGTCAAAGCTTATACCAACTCTAAAAGTACAAGTTAAACCTAGCTAATTCGATGGCTGCTCGTATAATGGCTTGAAAACAATGTTTATTCGTCATTGTGAGGCATATTTGGATCAAAATCGACTTAAAAAAGCAGTCGCCAAAACTGCCGTCACTTACCTGCTAAGCAAAATTGAAGCTAGTAGTATTGTTGGTATTGGCACTGGGTCTACCGCAGATTTTTTTATTGAAGAGTTGGCTGAGCATAAGCACAGGTTTTACGGAGCTATCGCAAGCTCCAGCGCATCAGAAGCAAAATTAGCAGCGGCAGGTATACAAGTGTTTGACTTAAATAGTGTAAGTGATATTGCTTTATATGTGGATGGTGCAGACGAAATCAACCCTCAACTTCAACTGATTAAGGGTGGCGGGGCTGCATTGACCAGAGAGAAGATTGTAGCAGCAGTCGCCAAGGAATTTGTGTGCATTGCTGATAGCTCAAAATGGGTTGATAAACTAGGTAAGTTTCCGCTACCTATTGAGGTTATCCCGATGGCAAGAAGCTATGTAGCACGCGAACTTTTAAAACTAGGAGGAGATCCTGTTTGGCGTCAAGGCATCATAACGGATAATGGAAACTACATAATTGACATTCACGGTCTTTGGCCAATTGAGGGAGATGGTATGCTCGAAAAAGCTATAAATCAGATTACTGGAGTTGTCACAAACGGACTATTCACGCATCGAACTGCCGATTTAGTTTTCCTGGGCACGGAACAAGGAGTTACTAAACATAGGTATGATGGAAATTTCGATTTATAAAAGCAGCTAAAAGTCTCTATTACCCTCTCGCAAGCAACTCTCTCAGATCAATTAAAGCAGCATTAGCGCGACTTATGTAAGAAGCCATCACGAGAGAATGGTTGGCGAATAGACCAAACCCTTGCCCATTAACGATAACCGGAATCTTGAGAGGCTTCTGGCTCATTTCTAACTCGTGAATAATTTGTCCTAAGCTTGCCGTTGCTCCCTTTTTTTCCAGAATATCAGCGAAATCTACCTGCACAGCTTTCAGGAAATTTAGGAGGGCCCAAGTCGTCCCCCTTGCCTCATAGAACACATTATCAACAAGCAGCCAAGGCGTCTTGTTAACCCGATGATTCTGCGGAATTTCTCTTCCCGATTTACTATCTGGCAATCCATGTACCCGCGAGTGCCCGACGCTAGCCGAGAGTCGCTGCGACAAACTCCCAAGGCGCGTCTCAATAGTTACCAACCAATAGCGCAAATTATCAGCCCGGGCAAAAAACTCGGCTGTAGAGGGTTGCGCTGCCTCTAAGCGCAGGAGATAATTTTGTAGAAATGTTCGTCCTTCAGAATATTCCCGCTCAGGCCATGGCACGGCCCAACTTTTATGGTCCACGTTAAAACGCGGCTCTGCAAGAGCCAAATCTGGGTCCTCTTTGGATTGTGATTGAGACCGGCTAAACGATTCTCGCAGAGCTTTACTTAAATCACGCACTTGCACTAGGGCACCGAATTCCCAGCTAGGCATGTTATCCAACAAAACTCCGGGGGGCATTATATCGTTACTCAAAAACCCACCCGGTTTATTTAAGAGCAAGTCAACCACGTTGTTGAGTATCAAGACAGTTGCTTGACCGGGACGAGACTTAGAAGTTGCTTTTGGGACCGGGAGCGCTTCCGGTTCCGAACTCCAATAGATTCCGGTAAGTGATATGGCCCCTATGATAAAAATTATCACCAAGCTATAAATGCTCAGAGCTTGGGACTTAAAAATTGTCCTATGCCCAAACTTATTGAAAAGTTTTTTTAAAATCTGAGAAAGACTAGTTTTGTTCATCATCTTTTTTTACTGGTTTTTGGCCGATATTATTTCGGATTGGCACCAACTGCGTTATGTCTCCGCATTCTGGAGAACGAAAAGTTATTGTTGAACTAGACTTTTCAATACCCACAGACTCTTTTATAAACAACATCAAATGAAGACTGCCCGGCCGGAATTCCAAAACTTCTCCTTGATGCACAACAAGCTCCTTGACCTGTCGCATTTTCATCATGCCGTTGACATGGACATGACTATGAAACTCTGTCCGATCCGCTATGTCGGCTTCAACTGACACGAACCTGCATGACACCATATTTTGGTTTCTCAAGCGGAGGTAAGCGGCAGTCACTTTCTGGCCTGGAATCACCTCCCGGATATAAGCTTCCTCTATTGTAACCTGACTGATAGCAAGGTCACTTCTGAAAGCAGTGAACATCAACCCGCATAGGACCGAACACAAATTTTTTAGCATCAATTTTCCCCTTTTGAGGATTCTAACATAAGCCCTCTGAACCCATATCCTCGTCTGTAAAAGTTTACCGACGCCGACTCTTCAATTATCCCTCATCTAATTTCTTACCGAACCCACCATAGCACAATTAGCAATCATAAAACTCAATCTACAATTTTTTCAATAATTAACATCTTTTGTCGCCTTTTAATGAATATTAGACCTTTTTAATTAAAATTAAAATTTTAACTGAATCTAAAACCCAGACCTATCTTTATTGGCATTTCTAGCGCTAAAAGTCCTTATAAAGCAGTTTTTTGTTGATAAATGATGCGATAGTCTTTTTTAGTTTTACTTTATATTAAACTCGTTTTTTTTCTTTACTGCCCAACATAAAATCTTAAAAATTATTTAAAAATTCGCCTTTTTCGTCTAAAAAACGTTATTATCTATTTAAATTAACTTAATTGTCTATAAATTGTAATAACTACCATTTAATGATCTTGCTCTGAGAAAATTCAAAAATTATAATACCGATAGCCTATTTCTAAATAAAAATAATTGTAATTCTGATGAAAGCATCAATTATTAGTCCAAAATACGCCAAATGAAGCTAAAATCTGAAGAAAGTGTCTTAAATGGTCAGTTTTCAAGGTGACATGCACGAAAAAAACCTGCATTCTAAAAACGAGTAGAGGGAATAGGGAAATATCATCTGCTCTCAAAATACGGTATCTTCCTACAAATAACGTCGAATGTTATAAATATACTCATCTCTAGACAGAACTTGATTTTTAATGCAGACTAAAGGCTTCTCTATGAAAGCTAGAGTCGTAAATGAGTAAAATATTACTTCTAAACGGTCCCAACCTAAACATGCTTGGTTTGCGAGAGACCAAACACTATGGAACTGAGCGTCTTGAAGACATCTCAAAAAATCTTGAATCGATTGCAGCAAAAAAGGGATTTCAGCTCACTTCATTTCATAGCAACGCAGAGCATGAACTAATCGAAACAATTCATGCGGCGCTGACAGACGCCATTGAAATTATAATTTTCAATCCCGGCGCATATACTCACACCAGCATCGCGCTTCGAGACGCACTCCTGTCAGTAGAAATTCCATTTATTGAGGTGCATCTATCAAATATCGCCCAACGCGAAGAATTTCGAAAAATTTCGTACTTTTCAGATATTGCTCATGGGGTATTGTGTGGCTTTGGGCCAACGAGTTATGAGCTAGCGTTATACGCCGCGATACGAAAAATTCAGCTTGATAATACAGCGGGACAATAGCATGGACATCAGAAAGGTTAAAAAACTCCTTGAACTGATAGAAACGTCAGATATTCATGAGATCGAAATAGTAGAAGGGGAAGAGTCCGTCAGGATAACCAGAGGAATAGGCACTGCAGATACTTCTCATGCAACATCGCGTCATGAGGCTGCCTCGTCTCCGGTAATTATCCCTCCCCCGACCTCCACTGAACAAATGACTGATCAAAGCTCAGATGAGCAAGGATATCTTATTCGATCTCCTATGGTGGGAAGCTTTTATACATCCCCAGCCCCAGGCGCCAGTCCTTTTGTCGATATTGGTCAAACGGTATCTGTAGGAGATGTTCTCTGCATTGTCGAAGCAATGAAAATGATGAATCAAATTGAAAGCGACAAGTCGGGGGTTATAGCCGAAATATTGGTCGAGGACGGCGATCCAGTTGAATTTGATCAGCCTATGTTTAAAATCATTTAATCAATAGGGTCGCAAATGCTAGACAAAGTATTAATAGCCAATCGCGGAGAGATTGCGCTGAGGATTCTAAGGGCTTGCAAAGAACTTGGCATTAAAACAGTAGCAGTCCACTCCGCAATTGATGCAAATCTTAAAAGCGTAAAGCTTGCAGATGAAACTATTTGCATTGGCCCCAATCCTTCAACACAAAGTTATCTAAATGTGCCATCGATAATTAGCGCCATGGAGCTCACCAATTCGACGGCAGTGCATCCTGGCTATGGCTTCCTAGCCGAAAATTCAGACTTCGCTGAACAAGTAGAAAAAAGCGGATTCATCTTTATAGGTCCTCCTGCAGATGTGATACGCATCATGGGAGACAAGGTTGAAGCTATTAAGGCAATGAAAAAAGCTGGAGTTCCGACCGTTCCTGGTTCCGATGGCCCTCTTGGCAATAATCCTCAAGAACTTCAGGCCATAGCTGAGCGCATCGGCTATCCAGTGATCATTAAGGCGGCTAGCGGAGGTGGCGGTCGAGGGATGCGAGTAGTGAGAGACTCTCAAAACTTAATCCAGGCTATTTCTATTACGCAGGCGGAAGCAACTTCAGCATTTGGCGATGGGACAGTTTACATGGAAAAATTCCTAACTGCGCCTCGACATGTTGAAATACAGGTTCTTGCAGATGGACATGGTCATGTTATCCATTTGGGGGACCGCGACTGCTCCCTGCAGCGCAGACATCAAAAAGTTTTAGAGGAAGCACCTGCTCCCGGCATCTCAGATTCAATTCGACAAAAAGTCTATAGTAGTTGTGTGAAAGCGTGCCAAGAAATAGGGTATCTAGGGGCAGGCACTTTCGAATTTCTTTTTGAGGACAACAAGTTTTACTTTATCGAAATGAATACTCGCGTTCAAGTCGAGCACCCTGTATCAGAAATGATAACCGGTATAGACATCGTTAAAGAGCAATTACGTATAGCTGGCGGACACCCTCTAAGCTTCCAACAGGAGGATATCAAGATGACAGGGCATGCTTTTGAATGCCGCATAAATGCTGAGGATCCTATCACCTTTTTACCACAGCCTGGGACCATTAACTCCTTCCATGCTCCGGGAGGCAATGGGGTAAGGGTAGACTCCCACATTTACAACGGATATTCAGTACCACCCCATTATGATTCTTTACTGGGAAAACTCATAACACACGGAAGTGACAGAGAATCGGCTTTACTGAGAATGATGAACGCATTGGACGAGATGGTAGTAGAGGGCATAAAAACTAACATCGAACTTCACGCTGACTTAGTTCGTGATCCCGCAGTGAGAGAAGGTGGTGTGGATATTCATTATCTTGAAAAAAAATTGGGCCTTCAATAGTTGGAAGAATGCAAATATGGCGCAAGCTGGCGCCAGATTAAAATCCGTTGCAAACCTGAAAATGTCGATGAGGTGGAAAGTGTATTGTTTAATGCAGGAGTTCACTCTATAACTCTTGAAAATGATACCAATCAATGCATTCTTGAACCGGAATTAGGAACCACTCCACTCTGGGAAGAACTTAGATTAGTCGGCCTTTTTGATTTAGATATTCATGAAAAGAGAATTGAACAAGCTCTGAGGCAAAGCTGTTCCAATCTAATCATTTCTTGGAACACGCTAATTGAAAAAAACTGGTCTAACGAATATAAAAAGTATTTCATCCCAATTCGTTGCGGCGAGAGACTCTCAATTTGCCCAAGTTGGGTAACACCAGCGCAAAATACCATGACTAACTTGATTCTAGACCCGGGTATTGCTTTCGGTACCGGAGGACATCCGTCAACTTACCTCTGCCTTAACTGGCTGGATCACCAAACTCTAAATGATCAATCCGTCTTGGACTTTGGCTGTGGGTCCGGTATATTAGGGATAGCTGCATTACTGTTGGGCGCAAACAGAGTTATAGCAGTAGATCATGACCCCCAGGCGTTAATAGCTACTCGAGACAACGCCAAACGCAATAAAATTGATTCGAAAAAACTACTTTGTTTTCTCCCAGAAAACCTACCACCGAATCAGCAATTTGATTTTATATTAGCTAATATTTTAGCCCAAACGGTGATAGACATAGAATCGTTGATAACCGAATTAACATCACCCGGGGGACTCATTTGCCTATCAGGTATCTTGAAAGAGCAAGCTGATGAAGTTTGCAACCATTATATTAGTAACTTTGAAATTACAGCATTGGATGAACTGGACGGCTGGATAAGGCTTTGTGGAAAGAGACGATAGCAATCTTCCGTTAAAATAATAAACTGGGAAAGACGCACTAAGTTTCACCCAACCTGAACCATATATTTCCGACTTATCAAAAACTACCACGAAAAAATACTTTTTTATGGGCCTTGGGGTAGGTTACTATGCTAGAAATTCAACCTAGGGAAAAGCAGGGCTGAGTAGCTTGTTTAGTATCGGAAACTTTAAGATAGTCAATCAAACCCTATTAGCTCCGATGGCCGGAGTAACCGACTTGCCCTTCAGAAAAATATGCCGTGAAATGGGCGCAGGTCTCGTGGTGTCAGAAATGGTAACGGCTGACCCAAAGTGCTGGCATACCCGAAAATCCAATCTTAGAACCCGTTTTGACGAAGAGCCTGCTCCTCGATCAGTACAAATAGTTGGTTATGACCCCAAAGCAATGGCAGATGCTGCAAAATATAATGTTGACCGCGGCGCCGAAATCATTGACATAAACATGGGATGTCCAGCAAAAAAAGTCTGCCGTCGCGACGCCGGCTCTGCGCTTTTAAGGGAACCGAAGTTGGTTGAAAAAATCTTAACAGAAGTAACCAAAACGGTATCGGCTCCGGTCACACTGAAAATTCGGACCGGTTGGGATCCAATGAGTCGTAACACCTCGCTTATCGCAAAAATCGCTGAAAATTCCGGCATATCGGCTCTGGCAATTCATGGCCGAACCAGACGGTGCCGTTTTTCTGGAAAAGCCGAATATGACAGTATTTCACTCGCAGTTTCAACCGTAAAGATACCTGTAATAGCCAATGGAGATATAGAAACTCCGCGGCAAGCTATTGATGTACTTAAGAAAACAGGCGCCGCAGCAGTTATGATAGGTCGCGCCGCGCTAGGTAAACCATGGATATTCAGAGATTTCGAAAACTTTTTAGCGCATGGAACACCAAGTCATAGGCCTCTACAATCGGAAAAGAACGAAATAATTAACAGGCATGTACGGGCAATACATAGTTTTTATGGTGAAACTCAGGGTGTGAGGATAGCCAGGAAACATGTAGGATGGTATCTTAGAGGACTGGCCTTAGGAAGAGGCTTTACGCGGCACTTTAATAGCCTCGGTGCCGCACGGAGTCAGATAGATGCACTTACTGAGTTCTTTAAAGATAATGAGAGCTTTCGAGATAGAGCCGCTTAATGTCCCACTATGACTACCAAAAAAAAGCTGACGACTCGTTACGCGTAAATACGTCAAAAGCGATTAATCGCTACCTAATGGACCTCGATGGCCAGACAGCAACTGGTTTGTACTCCTTGGTCCTTGGGGAAGTCGAGCCGCCGTTGTTGCTGGAAGTAATGAAGTACAATCGACAAAATCAAAGTAAAGCTGCCGCGATGCTAGGCATAAACCGTGCGACGCTTCGGAAGAAACTAAAATATTACGATCTCCTATAAACATTGAGGTGAATTCAAAAATGGAGGACTTAAAGAAAGTTTCTCGAGCACTGATAAGCGTATCTGACAAAACAGGTGTAGTGGAGTTTGCCAAAAATTTAATGGGGCTTGGGATAAAAATCTTATCTACAGGAGGAACATACAAGCTGCTTAGGAAAAATGGAATTGAGGCTGAAGAGATCTCAGCTTACACTGAATTTCCAGAGATGATGGACGGCCGCGTTAAAACGCTGCATCCCAAGGTACATGGGGGCATTCTGGGTCGAAGAGGCGTAGACGATGCAGTAATGAGTGAGCATGGTATAGATCGCATAGATTTGGTCGTTGTTAACTTATATGCCTTTGCCAATGCTGTGGCGCAACCAGGCTGCGATATTCCAACAGCAATTGAGAATATTGATATTGGTGGTCCAGCCATGCTGCGTTCTGCAGCAAAAAATCATCAAGACGTCGCGGTGCTTACAAATACAGAGGATTATTCACCAGTCTTGAAAGAACTGACTAACAATAGCGGCCAACTTTCTT
Organism: uncultured Cellvibrionales bacterium; assembly: GCA_913044275.1. Lineage (GTDB taxonomy): Bacteria > Pseudomonadota > Gammaproteobacteria > Pseudomonadales > Porticoccaceae > TMED48. The sequence continues at coordinate 17,022 of CAJWMT010000016.1, read as the reverse complement.
ACAGAGTCCGATACGAGCTCATGGTCAAAGCTTTCGAACATACCGCGGCATATGATGGGATGATAGCAAATCATTTCGGGGCCCGAGACGAACAAAATAAAGAATTACCTTCACCAAATACATTCAACATTCAGTTTTTGAAAGCGCAAGATCTTCGCTATGGAGAGAACCCGCACCAAAGTGCCACTTTCTATTTGGAGAGAAATCCAAGCGAGCCAAGCATTTCAACTGCAAAGCAATTGCAGGGTAAAGCCTTATCTTATAACAATATAGCAGACACGGATGCCGCGCTAGAATGTGTAAAACAATTTGACCTCCCTTGCTGCGTGATTGTGAAGCATGCTAATCCATGCGGCGTCGCGGTGGCTGAAAATCTCGAAGCCGCTTATAGATTAGCTTTTCAGACCGATCCTGAATCAGCCTTCGGAGGAATAATAGCTTTTAATCGTGAACTCGATTCGGACACAATCACAGCTATTTGTGAGGGTCAGTTTGTGGAAGTAATAATAGCTCCATCTGTGTCTAAAAGCGCTCTAGATATCGCTAATTCGAAGAAAAATGTTCGAATTTTAGAGTGTGGCAGCTGGGATACTCAAACAAGCAAGACGCTCAACTACAAGCGCATAACCGGAGGACTCTTGGTTCAAGATCGAGACATTGTGACAGTTAACAAAGACGACCTCAAAGTTGTCACCAAACGGCAGCCCTCCGAAGATGAACTCACAGATATGCTTTTCGCTTGGAAAGTCGCAAAAATGGTCAAATCTAATGCAATAATCTATGCAAAGGACCAACGCACGATCGGAGTCGGTGCGGGCCAAATGAGCCGCATAAACTCAGCTCGTATTGCCTCTATAAAGGCAGATCATGCTGGGCTCAGTGTTACCGGAGCTGTGATGGCGTCCGATGCCTTCTTCCCTTTCAGAGACGGAATTGATAACGCGGCAGAAGCTGGTATTAGGGGTATAATTCAACCGGGTGGTTCAATGCGAGACGCTGAGGTGATAGCTGCCGCCAATGATCGCGAGATATCTATGGTCTTCACAAGCATACGTCATTTCCTCCATTAATTCCTTTCCACTCGTGTTCTTTGTTCATTAAACGCGTTTAAAGCCTGAGACCGGGACGACTTAATATCAACTATGGGATTCGGATAATCAATCCCCAAAGTTATACCCGCGACATTGAGCACCGATGTCGGCGCTAACCAAGGAGAATGGAGATATTTTTTCGGTAGATTTCTTAATTCCGGCACATAACTGAGGATATATCTCCCCTCACTGTCAAACTTCTCACTCTGGGTAATAGGATTGAATATCCTGAAGAATGGCGCCGCGTCTGCTCCACTTCCTGCTACCCATTGCCAACTAGCGCTGTTACTAGCTAGATCGGCATCAACTAGGCAATCCCAAAACCAATCGGCCCCGCATTTCCAATGCACTAATAGGTTTTTTACCAGAAAGGAAGCCACCACCATTCTCACACGATTATGCATGTAACCGGTCTGCCATAATTCTCGCATTCCTGCGTCAATCAGAGGATATCCGGTTAAACCTTTTTGCCACGCCTTGAGGTGCGAAGAACCCTTCACCCATGGAAATTCGTCGAAGCGCGCCTGCAAGTTTCGATTGGGTAAGTCGGGAAAATGATATAGGAGGTAATAAGAAAATTCCCGCCACCCCAACTCCCTAAAAAAGTGTTCAATATTTGGATTGACGTCTTTACTAGTGCGGTCAACCTCACATTCAACTCTGTGCCACACTTTATGCGGCGAGATCTGTCCAAAGTGTAAATACGGTGAAAGTCTTGACACTCCTTTTTCAGCAGGAAAATTTCTTCTCTCCATATAATCGGTGAGTCCATTTTGGATAAAAACTTCAAGTTGCTCGGAAGCAGCTTTTTCACTGATGTTCCAACAAGTGTTTAAGGATCTATGCCAATCATTTTTAGGGAGCAAACCCAGATCATCCAGCTCATTGCTTTCAATATCAGCGGACGACAAAAGAATATTTTCTAATACCGGCAAGGGATCACGAGGCGATTCTGCACTAAGGCACCCTCTTTGATAAAATGGCGTAAACACTTTATATGCTGAACCATCCTTCTTCCTGATTTTCCAAGGCTCCCACAATAAACTTCCATTGGTAGAACAGACCTCAAATCCAGCCTTAATCAAATGTCGCTTTAAACGTTCATCACGAGCAATCCTCCATGGTTCGTAACACCGGTTCCAAAAAACGGATCGTGCGCCGCTGTTCTCCATAATACTTGGCAGCAGTTCAAAAGCGTCTCCGCAGAAAAGCTTCAGTTGGCCGTCTAAGGAACGATTCAAAGAATCTAGGGAGTGGTATAGCCACACCCGGCTGGCTGCCCCCATCTTTTCTTGACTTGAATTGATATCATCCATTATGTAAATTGGAATGATAGATCCAAGCTTGCTCGCTTCGAAGAGTGCTGGGTTATCTTCCAATCTCAAATCTTGGCGAAACCACACTATTACTGGAACGGAGGTTTTTCGTTGCACTAGATATACTCAATCAATTTAGGTTCTCCCCCACAAAAACCATTATACATGGCAACTCACGTTGAAAGTAAATGCAACCAGCTTTTTCATTACGGCCTTTCAGCAAATGGAGTTTGTTTTCCAGCTCATGACTGATGACTTATTTTTAATCTTGCTAGATACCAACTCTGATATACTCTTTGCAATGAATGAAAAACTAGAGGCACTATGAAAGTATTAATTATTGGCGGAGGTGGACGTGAACATGCACTGGCATGGAAAGCCGCAAAAAGTCCAATGGTCGAGAAAGTTTTCGTAGCACCGGGCAATGCAGGAACGTCTATCGAAAAAAATGTTCAAAATGTTGCCATCGCAAGTGACAATTTTTCGTCTCTAGCTAAATTTGCCATTGAAGAGGAGGTGGGGCTTACAATTGTTGGACCAGAGCAACCATTGGCAGATGGGCTGGTAGATTTCTTTCAGGCACAAGACTTGGCAATTTTTGGGCCAACCAAGAGAGCAGCTCAACTCGAAGCATCGAAGGCCTTTACAAAAAAATTCCTTGAAAGGCATGACATTCCAACAGGTAGTTATCAAATATTTGATGACGCTAAAACGGCTTTATCCTATGTCCAAAAACAAGGTACTCCGATAGTGATTAAAGCTGATGGCCTAGCAGCTGGAAAAGGCGTGATAGTTGCCAACACGTTCGAGGAAGCTGAGAACGCCATTCACAGTATGCTCTCAGAAAATTTGTTTGGTAATGCCGGCAATCAGATCGTAATTGAAGAGTTCTTAGAGGGAGAGGAAGCGAGTTTTATAGTGATGGTGGATGGGAAAAATATCCTACCAATGGCCACCAGCCAAGACCACAAACGAGTGGGTACAGGAGATATCGGACCAAATACAGGCGGCATGGGAGCATATTCGCCAGCACCAGTGATAGACAGTCTCTTGCATGAACGTATTATGAGCGAGATCATCACGCCCACCGTTGAAGGCATGGCTATTGAGAATGGGGGCTATACAGGATTTTTATATGCAGGACTCATGATTACTGCGGATGGCAGTCCCAAAGTAATCGAGTATAACTGCCGTTTTGGCGATCCTGAAACGCAGCCAATTTTAATGCGATTACAGTCTGATTTAATAGCCCACTGTGAAGCAGCATTGCAGGGAAAGCTCGACAGTCAGGTTCCACTGTGGGATCCTAACCCAGCAGTTGGAGTAGTCTTGGCGTCAGAAGGTTACCCCGCCAGTTACCAAAAGGGTCACCCAATATCTGGGCTAGACAGCGAAGTAATCTCCCGCAAAGATATTAAAATATTTCACGCCGGTACAGCTGAAAAGTCAGGCAAGATAGTTACCGATGGGGGCCGAGTACTATGCGTAACAGCTGTTGGAACTACAATTTCTAGTGCCCAAGAAAAAGTCTATAGCGCATGCAATGTTGTTGGCTGGCCAGGTTCTTTTTACCGCACCGATATCGCCTGGAGAGCTTTGCAGGAACAAAAAAAACGCAACGAATTATAACTCTAAGAGCTTTCGACAAAAAATGGAGCGATCTATGCATTTTTCGATTCAGATCATTCAAAAACAAGGCTCTCTAGAATTTTAAGAAAAGTAACGCACAATCAAATAAATTCCACCTGGATATCCTAGTTAATAGACTGACACAAAAAGATACTTGAATTAATCTACTTCTTTGTGTCCGGTAAATCGCGGTGCTAATATAGTTTTGGTATTTCAGTCCGTGAAAAATAAAAGAAAATTGCTTTAACTCCAATTAATATGCATTTTAGTAACGATATATATAATTGCGTCCGCCAACCATCGATGAATGGGAGATTCAATAGTCCTTTTATGTTGGAGTAAGACGAGCGAAATAGTTTCTGCATGAGGAAGGTCCGCAGGGAATTTTTTCTGTACAATTGGGTAATCATCATGTCTTCGCTTTTCCCCATAACGAGCGGCCGCCACCATCAGACAGTCACTATTAACCAATGTCTCTATAGCAGTAAAAAACTGTCTAGTTACAAGCGCTTTTTTTCGTTTTCTACCAAGCTTATGCAGCTCTCGATCAAATCGGGAATCAGTTCTGGCATTTACGCCTTTGGTAATAAAAAGATAATATTGAATAAACGGATATTTAAGGATTTCATCCAAAGAAAGTGTCTCTTGACCAGCCAAGGGATGATCATTTCTCATCCAAATGGAAGGACTGCCAGCGGCCAGATTCGTGGCTTTAATGTCCTCGCTTTGACTCTTAGCAATATCGACGGCAAAATCTAACGCGCCTGTCGCTAAATCGCCTTCAATAGAATCAGTGACACCCGTAACTGATAAAGTTACACCGGGCGCATATTCATTCAACATGCTAGTTAATTCTGATATTACAGAAATCGCGAAAAATTCTGGAATAACTATTGCGATCTCTCCCTCATAAGACGCAGGACTAAAGTCCCCGTCATTAACCATTTCTAAAATACCATCAAGCATGCTAGGTAAACGGGCAGCCAGTTTTTCTGCCTTTGGAGAAGGTATTAGCCGATTACCCGATCGAGTAAAAAGCGGGTCGTCTAATTGATCTCTCAACCTCTGCAAAACACGACTCATCGCAGGTTGAGTTATATACAGCCTTTCTGCCGCACGCGTGACACTCCTTTCTTCCATTAGAGCCTGTAGCGAGACTAATAAATTAAGGTCTAAACGGGACAGCTTTTGCAAATTCATCAGCTATGCTCCAAATTAATATGCATGAAAGGTATTTTTAAGATTAGGATTATGTATATTCAAACCGTATGCTGTCCATAAAAACTTTATTGACATGACTTGATTATGTTCATTTAAAACTCAGAACCAAGTTTTTGGGTCAACAATATAACTACTTCTGATCGAAAAGGTATGTAAGCGCCTATTTCAATGAGAGAGCTTCAAGAAATTGTCATTTTATCCACTGATCATTGCTTTAAACAGCTGGAACACAGGCAAAAGTCAGCGTTGTCTATAACCATTTCGCATGACAATAATGCAAACAATACATTGGGCGAAAAGTTCAGCGCGGAGTATGTTTGAGTTGTCACAAAATTAGTGGCGAAATCTCGATTGAGAAGTCAATTCGCAACTTGCAGTCCTTAAAAAGTTTCAGGAGCCCTTAGGGGCTCCTCTTTTAGCTTTTTTGAAAAAGGACTTTCTACTCAAAATCAAGTGAATGCGCACCGCAAGACACCAAATTTAAGCGGTACATTACAACGAGAATAAATTTCTCAGCATTAAGCCAGGATTTTCTTTTCTCATGAATGCCTCACCGACCAAAAACGCGTTCACGCCTCGAGCGCGCATTGCCGAAACGTCTGAACGACTCTGTATGCCGCTCTCGGTGACCACAATGCTCCCATGAGGGATAAATTCGAGCAGACCATAAGTAGTGTCTAAAGTGGTTTCAAAAGTAGAAAGATTGCGGTTGTTGATACCTATCATTTTAGCTCCGATTAATAGAGCATCTTCCAATTCCCGACGATTATGCACTTCTACTAAAACATCCATGCCTAACTGAGATGCTAGCGCGCTAAGTTCAACTAGTTTAGCCTTGGTCAAAGCAGAGACGATCAATAGCAAACAGTCAGCTCCTAAAGCACGAGATTCATATACCTGATAGGCTTCTATTATAAAATCCTTTCGGATAAGAGGCAGCGTGCAGGCCCGTCGAACCTGTTCAACATATGCGTCATTTCCTTGAAAAAAATCAATATCAGTCAGAACCGATAAACAAGTTGCTCCTCCTATCTCATAGCTCTTTGCGATAGCAACCGGATCAAATGATTCTCGAATAATCCCCTTACTAGGCGAGGCCTTTTTGATTTCGGCAATTACCGCTGGCGCTCCCGCTTCAGTAGTCCGCGTTATGCTTCTTATGAAGCCTCTAGGCTTAGGAGCCAAGTCAATACTATTAATCAGCCGGTCAAAGGGCGTCAATCTCTGGCGCTCCCTAATCTCTTCTTTTTTTCGTCGGAGAATTGTTTCTAAAATGTTAGCCATTTTTCCCCAAAAATCTCATTAAGCTTCTCAAGTTTCAGATCGTATGCTGACCCTGGGTGTAATTAATTAGCTCTGTCAACTTTTCCAGAGCAAGTCCGTTGTTAATGACATTTTGCGCCTCTAAAAAACCGTGTTTGATATTTTCGGCAAGCCCACCAACATACAGCGCTGCGCCCGCATTAAGCGATATCATGTTCACAGCCGGTTGGACATGTTGCCCCTCGCTCGCGCCGAAAGCATCTTTTATTATCTGAAGCGATTGAAAAGCATCATGCACAACCAATCCAGACAATGAGCTATCTTCGGGAAAAAAGTTTGTAGGCGAAATTTCATACTGACGAAGAACTCCTGAGTTAAACTCTGCAACATGAGTAGAAGCGGCTACGCTGATTTCATCTAGTCCATCCTCAGAATGGACAACCATGATATGTTTAGCGCCCAAGTTTCCCATGACCTCTGCTACAGGTGCACACAATTCTCTGCTGTAGACTCCAATCAACTGCCGAGAAACTGATGCTGGATTAACCATCGGACCCAGAACGTTAAAGATTGTTCTTATGCCCAAAGCCCTTCGAGGGCCTGCAGCATTCTGCATGGCTGAATGATGTGTAGGTGCAAACATGAACCCAATACCCACCTCGTCAATGCATTCAGCCACTTCGCTTGGAGTCAAATCAATCTTTACTCCTGCGGCTTTAAGCACATCGGCTGAACCACTCTTGCTACTGACCGAACGATTACCATGTTTAGCAACTCGCCCACCTGCTGCAGCGACCACGAAACTAGCTGCAGTGGAGACGTTGAATAAGTTAGCTCCATCTCCACCGGTACCAACAATGTCAATTAAATTGTTGCCATCAATAGGCACCTTGGAAACTAATTCACGCAGCACCTCGACGGCCGCTGAGATTTCCGTTATCGTCTCCCCTTTAATGCTAAGTGCTACAAGAAATCCTCCTATTTGAGCATCACATGCTCCACCGGACATGATCTGTCGCATCACTGATTTCATGTCGCTCGCGTTTAGATCAAAACCCTCTATGAGGCGAGCAATCGCTTCGGAAATATCCATTAGACACACTCGAGGAAGTTTTTTAAAAGCTCATGTCCATTCTCTGTCATGATTGACTCTGGATGAAATTGTACGCCATGCACTGAGTGTAATTTATGTTGAATGCCCATGATCTCATCTATATCTCCATCTGGATTCAGAGTCCATGCTGTCACACTTAAACTATCGGGCAAACTTTCCTGGTCAAGCACCAGCGAGTGGTACCTGGTCGCGACAAACGGATTCTTTAAGCAACTAAAGACCCCCTCCCCTGTGTGGTGAATCAAGGAAGTTTTGCCATGCATCACATTTGCTGCGCGCACAACCTTACCTCCCAATATTTGGCCTATACTTTGGTGTCCCAAACAGATTCCAAGTATCGGAATATCTCCACAGAATTCTTTGACAAGATCCATTGAAACTCCCGCCTCAGATGGCGTGCAAGGACCGGGAGAGACCACAATCCGCTCTGGAGATAAATTTCTCACATCATCAACACTTATTTCATCATTCCTGTAGACGCTAACTATTCCCCCCAGTTCTCTTATATATTGAACGATGTTGTAGGTAAAAGAGTCATAATTATCGATCATTAGAATCATTTTGTTACTGCTCCAGCTGCCATAGCTGCAGCTTCAATTAAAGCCTGCGCTTTATTCATTGTTTCATCCCATTCTGATGCAGGATTAGAATCAGCGACAACTCCGCCTCCGGCCTGCACATGAACCACACCCTCATTTACTACCGCAGTGCGTATTGCTATAGCCATATCCATATTACCGTTCCAACCAATATAGCCCACTGCACCGCCATAGATATTCCTTTTGATCGGTTCTAACTCATCAATGATTTGCATTGCACGAATTTTGGGTGCCCCACTCAATGTACCCGCTGGCAGTGTGGCACGAAGAACATCTATCGGACCAATACCGTAATCAGTTTCACCGCGAACATTAGAGGTCATATGCATTACATGGGAATATCGCTCTGCTACCATCTTCTCGGTTAGAATTACAGTTCCAGCTTTGCTTATCCGTCCGACATCGTTGCGCCCTAAATCAATTAACATAAGATGTTCGGCCAACTCTTTCGGATCGGACAGCATTTCTGCCTCTAGTAATTTATCCTCTTGCTCATCTAAACCACGCCGACGAGTGCCGGCAATCGGCCTTACAGTCACAAATCCATCTTCGAACCGCGCAAGAACTTCAGGGGACGAACCCACTATCTGAAATGAACCCAAATCAAGGTAGTACATGTATGGTGAAGGGTTAAAAATACGTAATGCGCGATACAAGTTAATAGGTACAGATTTAAAAGGTGCGGATAGCCGCTGTGACAGCACAACCTGCATCACGTCGCCAGCAAATATATAGTTCTTTATCTGGTCAACCGAATCCATATATTGATCTCTACCAAAGCTAGATAAAAAATTTAGGTTTTTTCGAGGACTGAGTTCCAGTTGCGGCAGTTTGTCCAATGGGCTTGCGAGGTCGTTTTGAAAAGTGTCTAATCTTTTCTCTGCCTCCTGGCGAGACCTGTTGTTTCCGCTGTCACAATGAACCACTAGAGTTATCTTGCCAGACAGATTATCAAAAATAGCAACCTCGTCTGAGGACATTAGCAGAATGTCGGGCGTTTTGAGCGCGTCCATAGGCACATTTTGTCCCATACAGGGCTCAACATATCGAACCGTATCATAACCAAAATACCCTACCAACCCGCCCGTAAAACGAGGCAAATTAGGCAAGGCCTTGAGTGAAAACAAAGCACGAAATTTTTCTATCTCTGACAGCGGATCAGATGTGTCGCATTCAGCTATAACTTCACCCCCGCGGGTTACCTCAAGTTTAGATCCATAAACAGTTAGAACAGTTGGCGAGTGAAGTCCTATGAGGGAGTAACGCCCCCATTTTTCACCACCTTGAACTGATTCAAAAAGATAGGAGTTGGCGCAATTTGCCAGCTTAAGATAGACGCTAAGCGGAGTCTCTAGGTCAGCAACTACTTCTCGCACCACTGGCGTACGATTTATGTTTTTCTTAATCAGATCATCGAAGGATTTAGGGCTCATCGCAAATTCCCTTTATGGCTTCTTGGCCCCGACTAAGCATAACAAGCAGTGTAAAAAAATCACACTAACAGGTTTTTCTTCAATATGACGTGAGACCAGCTTTAATAAGTCACAGCGCGTAACTCTTTTCGCATTCGGCTTATCACATCAGCGTAATCCTTGGCGCCAAAAATAGCGGATCCCGCAACAAACATATCGGCACCAGCACGGGCAACAGAGGCAATATTATCAATACCTACGCCGCCATCAACCTCCAGACGGATCTCACGGCCACTTGCTTCAATCAATGACTTCGCTTGACGCAATTTTTCGAAGGTTCGGGGAATAAATTTTTGTCCGCCAAACCCCGGATTAACCGCCATAATTAAAAGTATGTCTATGCAATCAACAGCCCACTCCACAACATCTAGTTTGGCAAACGGATTCAGGACTAGGCCAGGACGGCAACCCAAGTCATTTATAAGTTGTAGTGATCGATCCACATGGCTCGAAGCTTCGGGATGAAAAGTGATATAGGTGGCTCCAGAATCCGCAAACATCTTGATAAGGTCATCTACTGGGTCGACCATTAGGTGGACATCAATTGGCGCTGTAACACCATAATCGCGCAATGCAGCGCAAACCATCGGGCCAATGGTTAAGTTTGGCACGTAGTGATTATCCATTACGTCAAAGTGAACCACATCTGCGCCTGCTTCCAAAATTCTGTCTACTTCCTCTCCCAAACGAGCAAAATCCGCTGCCAAGATTGAAGGTGCAATTAGGTAATCAGTCATGGCGAATACTCTTCTAAAAATTCATTCAGCAAGGCGAGCCTGCCGAGAATCAGACACTAGAAACCCGAAATGTCTGTATGTAAACAATGAATCACAGCAAAGTCCAGTAGATTTTAAAATACATCAGACAGGTTTTTAAAATGCTGCTGAGATACAATGCAAAGATCCTCGCGAGATGTGAGCAATTCAGGAGACGTGCGTTGAAAAAGACACTTGGAGTCGTAATGGATCCAATTGAAGGGATTAATTACCGCAAAGATACAACATTGGCATTAATGATTGCAGCTCAGCAAGCTGGCTATGAAATTTATTCTATGGGGCAAACCGACCTATTTATTGAAAATTGTCTCCCCAAAGCTTTGATGACTCCGATTAAAGTATTTGAACAACCAGATAAATGGTTTGAAAAACAATCGTCCTCTGTTGAAATGATCGAAAAACTTGACGTAATTCTAATGAGAAAAGACCCTCCTTTTGACAGCGAATATATTTATTCTACCTATATACTGGAAGCAGCCGAAAAACGTGGTTGTTTGGTGGTCAATAGCCCAAGCAGCTTACGTGACTGTAATGAGAAGATTTTTGCTACTGAATTTCCTGAATGCACTCCGCCCATCCTTGTAAGCCGGAATAAAGCGCGCCTAAAAGAATTTTTAGCTTCTCACAACGATGTCGTTCTCAAACCTCTAGATGGCATGGGTGGAAAATCGATCTTTCGAGTGCAAGTAAACGAACCTAATGTAAATGTCATTTTAGAAACATTAACACAAGAAGAGCGCCAAACAATTATGGCTCAAAAGTATATTCCTGAAATTGCCGCCGGTGACAAAAGAATTTTAATCGTTGGTGGAGAAGTCATACCATATTGTTTAGCCAGACTGCCCGGAGAAAACGATTTTAGGGGGAATTTGGCTGTGGGTGGAACAGGCATTGTTCAACCGTTGACCGAGCGAGATCGCTGGATAGCCAACCAAGTTGCTCCTGAACTCACGAAGAGAGGTTTATTTTTTGTGGGCCTAGACGTAATCGGAAACTTTTTGACTGAAATAAATGTCACTAGCCCAACTTGTGCTCGCGAGATAGAAAAATCAACTGGTCTAAAAATAGGCGGCCTTCTTATCTCAGCGATAGACAAATATAGAAATGAAAAGAGTATCTAACCGATGGACTTGTGAAAGAGTGATCGAAAAAAATAAAAAGTTAAGCGTTGACCCCTTGAGTTTCCTTAATCAGTCCTTAATATTAAGATTAGGGAAAAGAGAGTTCACAAAATGCAAAATCTAAAAAACCATTTTCTGCTTGCCATGCCAGGGTTAGTTGATCCTAATTTCGCTAATGCCGTCGTTTACATATGTGAACACAGCGAAAAAGGTGCTATGGGTTTGGTAATAAATAATCAAATGGATATCCCGTTGAAAGCGATATTTGACCAGCTGCAGCTCAAATACCACAACGAGAGCGGTGATTCTAGGGTATTTTCAGGAGGCCCAGTCCAGCGGGACCGTGGTTTTATTCTCCACAAAAGCTGCGAACAAAAATGGGAATCCACTGTGGCCATTTCAGATGATATCAGTTTAACTGCTTCAAAAGACATTCTCACTGACATAGCTGCTGGTAACGGCCCGGAAAACGCCTTGATAACTCTAGGCTATTCTAGTTGGGGTGCGGGTCAGCTCGAGGAAGAACTCGTTCAGAACAGCTGGTTAACCGTTCCAGCTGACTCTGCGATAATTTTTAGCACTGACTGCGGAGATAGAGCCTATGCAGCAGCCTCCTCTATTGGAATTGATCTCGACCGATTATCATTAGATTCCGGACATGCATGATGTTACCAAAGCCGAGAAGGTTTTGGGCTTTGATTTTGGTAAAAAGCAAATCGGCATAGCTACTGGTCAAACAGTCACTCACACTTCATCTGCCCTGACAATTGTCAAGGCAAAGAATGGTATTCCTGACTGGATATTGCTAGATAAAATAATAATGGATTGGGAGCCCGATATCTTTGTCGTCGGACTTCCATTAAATATGGATTTAACAGAAGGCGATTTGAGCCATGAATCCAGAAAGTTTGCCCTGTCACTGCAAAATCGATTTGGGCGCAAAGTAGAAATGATGGATGAAAGATTAACTAGTCGGGAAGCCAAGGAGCAGCGTCGAACTTTAGATGGTAAGCACTCAAATAAGGTGGATGATTTAGCCGCAGCGCTTATTCTTCAGAGTTGGCTCGAAAACCCAAGTCTGGGGCAAAAACCTTAATTCAGTGCCATAAACATCTCGAGCACGTCGAACGAAAATTATTTACAAAAATCATTGGGGCCTAATAGCAGACATCATGCTTATCATCCAAATCACCGCCGAGAAAATTTTTAATGTCCATGCTAGCTGACCGTATCGATATTGTGAAACAACGTATTAAAAAGGCCGCTAAAAAAGCCGGACGTAACGAGAACGAGATCTTGCTCCTCGCTGTCACCAAAACACAAAATCTGAACGCTGTTAATGAAGCCATTAAATGTGGCCTGCATAGTTTTGGAGAAAATTATGTTCAAGAAGGCTTCGAAAAAATCAAGGCATTAGAGAATAAAGCCATCAATTGGCATTTCATAGGCCCCTTGCAGTCAAATAAGACCAAAATCGTTGCCACTAACTTCGATTGGATTCATAGTTTGGATCAAGTCAAGACGGCACGGCGTTTGAGCGATCAAAGGCCAGCAAGCTTATCTCCACTAAATGTCTGCATTCAAGTCAACATCGACAACGAACCGACTAAACATGGCATAGCTGCCTATCGCCTAGCCGAAACCGTGGATCAAATCGTGGGGCTACCTCAAATTAAGTTACGTGGTTTGATGGCGATTCCCGCCCCTCGCATTACTCATGATTGTCAACGAAAAGTTTTTAGAAAATTAGTTAAATTGCGAGAAGAGGTAAATGCTAGACTAGACAAATGCCAGAAATTAGACACTCTTTCAATGGGAATGTCATTTGATTTGGAAGCCGCCATAAAGGAAGGAGCTACCATAGTCCGCGTCGGTACGGATATATTTGGCGCCAGACACTTTTCTGATTCATCGGAGCGCTTATGACTGAAAGCTCAATTGCATTCATTGGTGGGGGCAACATGGCAACATGCCTAATACAAGGCCTTCTAGCTAAAGGACATTCACGCCAGTTCATACGTGTCAGTGATACCAACGCGGACGCGTGCAAAAGGATTGAGGACAGGTATCAAGTTGCTGCGATTTCTGACAACGTTGCTGTGTCAAAAGATGCGGATATCATTGTCCTTGCAGTAAAACCTCAGATCCTATTAGCTGTTTTAAAAGATTTGGCCCCTCAGCTAACCTCTTCGGCAGTAATCGTATCGATAGCCGCTGGAATACCTGTAAAACAAATTGTGAAATGCCTTGGGAAAAATGCAAGTATTGTAAGAGCAATGCCAAACACACCGGCAATGGTGATGTCAGGCGCTGCGGGACTATATGCAAATGAGAACGTACTATCTACTCAAAAGGCAACTATTGAAAAAATGTTCGGCGCTGTTGGCTATACCTGTTGGGTAGAAGATGAATCTCATATTGACTTAATAACTGCAGTTTCAGGAAGCGCTCCAGCATACTTTCTTCTCATATTTGAGATTATGCAGAACGTCGCAAAAGAGTTTGGATTGCCAGTGGAAATGGCATTAGACTTGATAACACAAACGGCTCGTGGGACTGCTGAGTTAGCGCAGTCATCTTCACTCAACATGCATGAGCTTCGACGCCAAGTTACCTCACCTGGGGGTACTACAGAGGCGGCTGTGAAAACCTTTCAGGATAGAGGAATAGAGGACTTATTTCGCAAAGCAATGACCAATGCAGTCAAGCGCTCTCGGGAGATTTCTCGTGATTACTCGGCCTGAATCTCGAACCCCTAAGAATCTGATTTTTTGAACTATGGTCATTGACATCTTTAAATTGCTAACTGATCTATTTGCTTTACTACTAATACTTAGGCTTCTGCTTCAATTGGTGCAAGCCGATTTTTTTAACCCGCTCTCGCAGGCGGTGTTGAAAACAACTGCTCCTGTAGTTGAACCACTTCATAAAATCTGTCCGACCATTTGGAACCTCAACACCGCGGCACTGATGGGAGCCATCATATCAAAATGGCTTTACTACTGGATCATATTAGCCTCAGGCAAACTTATATATCTTGGTATCGGAGCACATTTCTTAGTTGCTATCTTTGACGTCCTTGGCTTAATCACAGAAATCTACTTTTGGGGCATTATGATTATAGCCTTAGCCAGCTGGTTGCAGGCGTTACACCACCCTCATGTTCGTTTGATCGGAGAGATTGTTGAACCCTATTTAAATCCTTTCAGAAGAATTATTCCGCCAATTGGAATCATAGATATATCTTCCATGGTCGCGATTATTACTTTACTGATGATCCAGGCCAGAATACTTCCACTCCTAAAAAGTATCGTTTTGCAATTTTTTTAGCATAGCTGGGCTATCCTAAAACTCACGCTGCAGGTGACGGAAACTTCGAGTTTATTTTACCTATGTCGTCCAAAATCTCAGCGCTCAATATCAAATCAGAACTCGAAATATTCTCCTTCAGTTGCTCCATGGTGGTCGCGCCAATTAGGCAACTAGCGACAAACGGCTGATGACAAATGAAGGCCAGGGACATCTTTGCTAAGCTCACAGAATGTTTCCTTGCAACCTCCAAGTAAGCTTGGGTCGCTGAAGTGGCAAGTTCACTGGAATAACGAGAAAATCTGGACCAAAGCGACAATCTCGAATTTTCTGGCAACTGATTTCCAAGATACTTTCCAGTTAACACGCCAAATGCCAACGGCGAATATGCCAGAAGGCCAACCGACTCTCGCAACCCCATTTCCGCCAAGCCAACCTCATATGCTCTAGTCAGGAGGTTATATGCATTTTGAATGCTAACCAATCGAGGCATGCTTTGTTCTCGAGATAAACGCAAATACTCATGGAGACCCCAAGGGGTCTCGTTTGAGATGCCAATATGTTTTACCAAACCCTCATCGACAAGCTCAGCCAACGCATAAAGCGTTTCGCTAATTGGAATAATGTTTTCGCATATTTTGTGCTCATAATTCAGTTTCCCAAAAAAATTGGCTGGCCTTTCCGGCCAGTGGACTTGATAAAGATCGATATAGTCTGTTCTTAAACGCCTCAAAGAGCCTTCAAGAGCTCGTCTTATTTGATCCCGGTTAAGACGCGGCCCACCCCGAATGTGGCGGCTAGCCTCAAGATTTTCGGCGCGGCTGGCGACTTTTGTTGCTAGAACGATCTCTTCTCGGCAACCCCTTTTCGCCATCCAGTTACCTACATAACTTTCAGTCCTACCTACGGTTTCTGGGCGCGGCGGGACAGGATAGATCTCTGCTACATCAATTAAATTAACGCCTTGGCTTCTGGCGTAATCCATCTGCTCGAAAGCTTCCTCTTCACTATTTTGCTCGCCCCAGGTCATTGTTCCAAGCCCAATTATCGAGACCTCAACAGAGCTCCTCCCAAGTTTTCTGTATTTCATTCCTAACCTCTATATGCTTATAATAAAACGGCCCTAATCAGAGGATGATTAGTAGAACAATCTAGGCTATTGTGCAAAGCGCATTTGCTTTAAACTAAGATTAGTGTAATCAGGGCTCCTATGTCTACTCATCCTCATAATTCTTTGGGCTTGGTCAAACCTCAGAGTATTATAATAAAAAAACCTTTGGAACTGTCTTGCGGACTGGTCCTTGCGGAGCATAAATTAGTTTTTGAGTCTTATGGCAAGCTAAATGAGACGGCCACCAACGCAGTTCTTGTTTGTCATGCTCTGAGTGGGAATCATCATGCCGCGGGGTGGTATAGAGGTGAAAAAAAACCAGGTTGGTGGGACAATATGATCGGACCGGACAAGCCGATAGATACAAATAAGCTTTTTGTTGTGTGCATGAATAACCTGGGTGGATGTCATGGTACAACAGGTCCTGCTAGTATTGATAATGCTACCAAGAAAGAATATGGGTTTAATTTCCCTATTGTTACTGTTCAAGATTGGGTTAATAGTCAAAAAGTACTGATGGAAAAACTTAAAATTGATAAATGGAATTTCATCATTGGGGGTAGTCTTGGAGGAATGCAAGCATTTCAATGGACATTGGACTATCCCAAACTAGTAGATAATGCAATCGTGATTGCTGCAGCGCCTAAATTAACCGCACAAAATATTGCTTTCAATGAAGTTGCAAGACAAGCAATTATGGGTGACAGAGATTGGTGTAATGGAGACTATATAAGTAAAAATAAAGTTCCTAAGAGAGGCCTAGCACTAGCAAGGATGCTTGGTCACATCACTTACCTGTCAGATAAATCTATGGCAAAAAAATTTGGTAGAGATTTGAAACAAGAAAAATTCAATTTTAATTTTGATGTAGAATTTCAAATTGAGAGCTATTTAAGATATCAAGGTGAAAAGTTTGTAAATTCATTTGATGCAAATACATATCTATTGATGACAAAAGCGCTTGATTACTACGATCCTGTGAACGAAAAAGATTTTAAAA
>CAJWMT010000015.1:0-35823 GCA_913044275.1 uncultured Cellvibrionales bacterium | reverse complement strand
TATCAGAGTTCCCGATTACCAAATCTTCGAAAGGCGGTATCGTCTCATCTGATTCTAAGAGCTGTGCAAGAAAATCTGGAGCTATTTTGCACCCGCACCCTCCACCAATACTGAATTCAGTTAATCTGATTTTTGGTTCCATATAATTAAAAACATGATTATGAAGTTCAATTGCAATAAAATGGCACAATCTGTGCGGTTTGGTTTTGAATAATGTCTAATTGTTTTAAGCTCTCTGCATCTGTTTAGGTTCCACTAGTGGGATCCTCGGGAAGAGTTTAAGCTCACCGATATTGAGTCATTGGAGGATTAGATGTCAAATAATAAATCGCCTAATCTTACAGATTGGGAAGAGATGTTTTCAAAAGAAACGCGTGGCATGACATCGGACCAATCAAGGTGGCGCACCCCTGAGGGAATTTTAATAAAGCCATTATATACTGCCCAAGACACGCAAAGCCTAGAAAATTTAGATAGTATGCCGGGGTTTACCCCCTTCATGAGGGGCCCGAAAGCGAGTATGTATGTCGGTCGGCCTTGGACGGTTCGTCAATATGCAGGGTTCTCTACTGCCGAAAAATCCAATGACTTCTATAAACGGAATCTGGCAGCGGGTCAGCAGGGACTCTCGGTAGCTTTCGATCTTGCCACGCATCGTGGCTATGACTCAGATCATCCTAGGGTTGAGGGAGATGTGGGAAAGGCAGGGGTAGCCATCGACTCCGTTGAGGATATGAAGGTCTTGTTTAATGAAATTCCCCTAGATCAGGTTTCTGTATCCATGACCATGAATGGAGCGGTGCTTCCAGTCATGGCTGGCTACATCGTGGCGGCTGAGGAGCAGGGGATCGTCCCTGAGCAGCTGGCTGGCACATTGCAGAACGATATTTTAAAAGAGTTCATGGTGCGCAATACCTATATTTATCCGCCCGAGCCCTCTATGCGGATTGTTGCTGATATCATTGCCTATACAGCACAACACATGCCCAAATTTAATTCGATTTCAATATCTGGCTATCACATGCAGGAAGCTGGGGCTACAAATGTCCAGGAGCTTGCCTATACTATTGCGGATGGCATTGAATATGTTCGGACCGCTATAAGTCGAGGGCTGGACGTAGACCAGTTTGCACCGCGTTTGTCGTTCTTTTTTGCCATCGGTATGAATTTTTTTATGGAGATATCGAAACTAAGAGCGGCGAGGATATTGTGGG
Organism: uncultured Cellvibrionales bacterium; assembly: GCA_913044275.1. Taxonomy (GTDB): domain Bacteria; phylum Pseudomonadota; class Gammaproteobacteria; order Pseudomonadales; family Porticoccaceae; genus TMED48. The sequence continues at coordinate 34,609 of CAJWMT010000015.1, read as the reverse complement.
CTACGCTAATGGAAGAAAAATTCGCTCCCAAAGACAAACGCTCCTTGATGCTCCGAACTCATTGTCAGACTTCAGGGGTGAGTTTGACTAGCAAGGATCCTTACAATAACGTCATACGCACTACCATAGAAGCTATGTCGGGCGTTCTGGGTGGAACCCAGTCATTGCACACCAACTCGTTCGATGAAGCTTTGGGGCTACCTACAAATTTCTCATCAAGGATTGCCAGAAATACTCAACTAGTAATACAAGAAGAAACAGGTATCACTAAGGTCGTGGACCCATTAGCCGGCTCCTATTACGTGGAAACTTTAACTAGCGAACTGGTTTCAGAAGCACGAAAATTAATCGATGAAGTTGAGTCGTTAGGAGGAATGACGCGCGCAGTGGAATCGGGAATGCCCAAGTTGCGGATAGAGGAGGCGGCTGCATTGCGACAATCGCGGATTGATCGCGGTGAAGAGGTGATCGTTGGGGTCAATAAGTACCAGCCTGAGACTGAAGCTGAGGTTGATGTCTTAAATATTGACAATAGTGCAGTGCGCGATGCCCAGATTGATCGATTACAAAAGATTCGTGCTGATCGCGATCAGGACCAATGTGGCAAAGCTCTTTCTCAGTTAGCGGAAGCGGCAGAGAGTGGTGAAGGAAATCTTTTGGCGCTTACCATTGACGCGATGCGCGCGCGCGCATCGGTTGGAGAGGTGTCTGAAGCCTTAGAGACAGTATGGGGCCGGCATGTGGCTGAACAGCGTTCTATCAGTGGCGTTTATAGCGCCTCATATGAGGGCGATGATATGTTTAAAGACATTAAATCAGAAGTGGACGAATTCGCTGAAAAGCATGGGCGGAGACCACGTATGCTTGTTATCAAGCTGGGTCAGGATGGCCATGACCGCGGAGCTAAGATCATTGCCACTGCTTTCGCTGATATGGGCTTTGATATTGATATTGGACCTATGTTTCAAACACCACAAGAGGCCGCTCGTCAAGCAATAGAGAACGATGTTCACATAGTAGGTGTTTCCACCCAAGCTGCAGCCCATTTGACGTTGGTTCCGCAGCTCATAGACCAGTTGGAGTCCCAAAGAGCGAATGAAGTGTTGGTGATCTGCGGTGGCGTGATACCACCGGATGATTATGATCAACTGAAGGCTGCCGGGGTGTCCGCCATTTTTGGACCGGGTACCAATATTCCTGAAGCTGCAAGAGAAGTTTTATCATTGATAAAATAGACGATTGCTTGGGTGTTAATGGAGAGGATTATGCAAGAAATTATTAACCAACTTGAAGACAAGCGGCGATCCGCTCGTTTAGGTGGAGGACAAAAACGAATTGATGTACAACATTCAAAAGGAAAATTGACCGCACGAGAAAGGATTGATTTGTTGCTAGACGATGGGAGTTTTGAAGAGTGGGACATGTTTGTCGAACATCGGTGCAGTGACTTTGGAATGGATGAACAGCGTATTCCTGGCGATGGGGTAGTGATTGGTTATGGGACGATTAATGGGAGACTAGTGTTTGTTTTCAGCCAGGATTTCACCGTTTTCGGAGGTGCGTTATCAGAGGCACATGCGGAGAAGATATGTAAGTTAATGGATCAGGCCATGAAAGTGGGTGCACCGATTATTGGGTTAAATGATTCAGGCGGAGCTAGAATTCAGGAAGGTGTGGCTTCATTGGGCGGTTATGCTGAAGTATTTCAGCGAAATGTTATGGCTTCAGGGGTAGTTCCTCAGATATCGATGATTATGGGTCCTTGTGCTGGAGGGGCAGTTTATTCTCCCGCAATTACCGATTTTATATTCATGGTCAAGGATAGCTCATATATGTTCGTAACCGGACCAGATGTCGTAAAGACTGTCACTCATGAGGAAGTCAGTGCAGAACAACTGGGTGGAGCGGTCACGCACTCCAGCGTTTCAGGGGTGGCTGATTTAGCCTTTGAAAATGATGTCGATGCGATCTCCAAATTGAGGTTCTTTTTAAATTTCTTACCTTCTAACAATAAAGATAGGCCACCTGTTTGGCCAAGTGAAGATCCAACTGACCGGTTTGAGATGTCGTTGGATACAGTTGTGCCCTCCGATCCCAACAAACCCTATGACATGCATGAAGTCATAACAAAAGTTGCTGATGAAGGCGAATTCTTTGAGTTGCAAGTTAGCTACGCAAAAAACATTATCATTGGCTTTGTCCGTATCGAAGGCTCTACAGTGGGTATTGTAGCTAATCAACCGATGGTATTGGCAGGTTGTTTGGATATCGACGCATCTTGCAAAGCGGCTCGTTTCATTCGTTTCTGCGATGCCTTCAATATACCGATCTTCACTTTAGTTGATGTACCAGGATTTATGCCCGGCACATCACAGGAATATGGTGGAATTATCAAGCATGGGGCCAAGCTCCTTTATGCTTATGCCGAGTGCACGGTTCCAAAGGTAACACTAATAACGCGCAAGGCCTATGGTGGAGCCTATGATGTAATGTCATCTAAACATCTGAGAGGAGATGTGAATCTAGCTTGGCCCACATCGGAAATTGCAGTCATGGGTGCAAAGGGAGCTGTGGAAATAATTTTTCGTAAAGAACTTGGAAATCAATCTCGGGTCGAACAATTAACCGAGCAATATAGAGAAAAATTTTCAAATCCCTTCATCGCAAGTAAAAGAGGCTATGTTGACGATGTGATCATGCCGCATACCACCCGAATGCGCATTGCAAGGTCCTTTTCTATGTTGAGGTCCAAGTCGATCGAAAATCCCTGGAGAAAGCATGGCAATATTCCTCTATAGAAAAATCTACCCCAAATTTTTTATCAAATGATTGAGAGACTAGTAACCTATGTTAAAAAAAATTTTGGTCGCCAACCGCGGTGAAATTGCGTGTCGTATTTTTGCCACGGCCAAACGATTGGGCATCGCCACAGTAGCCGTTTATTCCGATGCCGACAGAGATTCGCTCCACGTTTCAATGGCTGATGAGGCAATACCAATTGGTCCCGCGGTGGCGTCTGAGAGTTACCTAAACATAGAAAAAATTGTTCGTGCATGCAAAGAAACGGGCGCTGATTCAGTTCATCCCGGTTATGGGTTTTTGTCGGAGAATGCTCAGTTTAGGGATGCGTTAGACGAAGCCAGCATCATTTTTATTGGACCAGAAAAGCTAGCAATCGAATCGATGGGAGATAAGATCACCTCAAAATTAATTGCTGAAAAAGCGGGAGTTAACGTCATTCCCGGGTTTACAGATGTTGTCAAGAATGCTGATCATGCGGCTAATATTAGCAAGGATATTGGTTATCCAGTCATGATTAAGGCATCCGCTGGGGGTGGTGGAAAAGGGATGCGAGTGGCTAGGAATGAAGAGGAATGCAGAGAGGGCTTTAAGCGGGCTAGCAATGAGGCGAGTAGCAGTTTTGGCGATGATCGGATATTTATTGAGAAATTTATTGAAGAGCCTCGGCATATTGAGATACAAATAGTTGCTGATGGTAGCGGGAATACGATATACCTAGGAGAGCGAGAATGTTCAATTCAACGTCGTCATCAAAAGGTGATTGAAGAGGCTCCATCGCCTTTTCTAGACGAGGAGACGCGTCGTGCGATGGGAGAACAAAGTTGTGCATTGGCTCGCGCTGTAAATTATCGGTCAGCTGGAACCGTAGAATTTATTGTAGATATCGATAGAAATTTCTACTTTTTGGAGATGAACACTCGATTACAAGTAGAACACCCGGTTACCGAGTTAGTTAGTGGCTTAGATATCGTGGAAATGATGTTTGTCGTTGCTTCTGGAGGAGAACTATCAATTAGGCAAGAGGACATCTCTCTTAATGGATGGGCCATTGAATCTAGAGTCTATGCTGAAGATCCGCTTCGTGACTTTTTGCCCTCTACCGGTCGATTGACTAATTACTTAGAACCAACTGGAGAAGGGGTTCGAGTTGATAGCGGTGTTTATGAGGGAGGAGAAGTCTCAATTTATTATGACCCAATGATCGCTAAGTTAGTTACCTTCGGAGAAAATCGAGATCAAGCGATTTCGGCAATGTCTAAGGCCTTAGACAATTACTATATTCGGGGTGTAAATCACAATATTAGCTTTTTGAATTCATTAATGAACCATCCTCGTTTCTTGGCAGGAAACTTAACCACTAATTTTATCTCGGAAGAGTATCCAGATGGATTCTCGGTTGATCCAATGTCACCTGACGATCTCATGATGATGATTGCAGTAGTTGTTTTAGCTAATCATTTTCGTTTAGAGAGAGAAGCTAAGTTATCTGGTCAACTCTCGGAACATCAATATCGTCCACCACACGATTGGGTGGTGGTGGCAGGAGGAGAAAGCACTCCGGCCAGTATTAAAACCCTTGAGGAAGGAGGGCATGTTATCGCGGTTTCAGGCGTTGACCACCATATAACCACTGACTGGAAATTAGGGGATCCCATATTCAATGCAAAAATACAAGATCGGTTTATTTGTGTGCAAATAGAGACTAATGTTAACAAGTATGTTCTGTATTATCGAGGCGCTAAGATGAGTGCAGAAGTTTTGTCAAAAAGAGCTTCAGAGCTTAGCGTTCATATGCTCCACAAAGAGCCCGAAGATCTATCAAAATTTTTGCTTTCCCCTATGCCGGGGCTTCTGGTCAGTATTTCGGTTTCTGAAGGTGATTCTGTCAAAGTGGGAGACGAACTTGCGGTCGTAGAGGCCATGAAAATGGAGAATAGTTTAAGAGCAGTTCGAAATGGCGTCGTGTCAGCTTTGCGCAGTGCCGTGGGAGATAGTTTAGCGGTAGATCAGGTTATCCTCGAATTTGAGTAAATTCTCGTACTATGGTGGTTAGTTTAACGAATTAAGGTTTTATCATGGTTGAGAGACTATCCTTAGCAAAACAAATATTGGATGGAAGTCGCCGAGCCCTTGCCAAGGGAATTACTGCAATAGAATCATCTAGGCAGGATCACCGGGACACTGCGGACGAAATTCTTCAGGAATTACTCCCCCATACTGGAAATTCGATTCGAATAGGTATCTCTGGTGCTCCTGGAGTAGGGAAATCAACATTTATTGAATCGTTCGGCAATCACCTGGTCGATATAGGGCACAATGTTGCAGTGTTGGCAGTGGATCCATCGTCGGTTATAACGGGTGGCTCAATCTTGGGCGATAAGACGCGTATGCAGACATTTTCATCGCGCGAGAATGTTTTTGTTCGACCTTCTCCTGCCGGTGACACCCTGGGCGGTGTTACAAGGCGTACCCGTGAATCGATGTTGCTATGTGAAGCGGCTGGGTTCGATGTAATAATTATAGAAACTGTCGGTGTGGGGCAGTCCGAGACTATAGCGGCAGATATGGTTGACGCATTTATACTTCTACTACTGCCCTCAGCGGGGGACGAACTTCAGGGCATTAAAAGAGGTATTACTGAACTAGCGGATATTGTTTTAGTTAACAAGGCGGACGGCGATCAAAAAATGATAGCAGAGCGAACCGTGCAAGACTATCGATCGGCTTTACAGTTTATCAAGGGTCGACATAGCGCATGGCAACCAGTGGTTTCCGCCTGCTCCTCATTAGATGGCCATGGTGTCACTGAAGTATGGGACCAGTTAATCGAGATGCAATTGGCTCTCAAGGAATCTGGAGAATTCGAGACCCATCGCGCCGAGCAATCTCTTGCCTGGATGTGGGGGGAAACTACTGCTCTCGTGCTGTCCGATCTCAAAGATGATCCGTCAGTTCGCGAGAGCGTCATATCGATAGAAAAAGCAGTATTATCCGGTGCAATGCATCCCAAGTTAGCAGCCAGACAGTTGTTGGAAAAATTTAAGGGTTATACTTAGAAATATTGCTCTTGAATAGAGGCGGCTGTTTCCGCTGATTTGATATCGCCCAATAAATCTTTGACGATGCCGGTCCTTATATCAAAAATCCATCCATGAATTGATAGCTTTGTTTTCATTTTCCAAGCGCTCTGAACTGTTATTGAGCTACATAGATTAGTTACTTGTTTTATAACATTTAGTTCGGCAAGTGTGGCAGACTTTTCTTCGTTAGAGGATTTTTCCAGTTTTTTGGAGATAGACGTTTTTAGGATAGTGAGAGGCCTTAACCATTGGCCTATCGGTCCACTGGTTTGTCCATCAAGTGCGGCCCGCACACCACCACAATAACTATGACCGCAAACGACAATATGACTTACTTTTAATTGGTCAACTGCATATTGGACTACCGACATACAGTTTGTGTCATCAGAATGTATCTGATTTGCGATATTGCGATGAACGAAAATCTCTTCCGATGGTAAATTAAGCAGGCGGTCTGGTGCCGTTCTGCTATCGGAGCAGCCAATCCAGAGATATTTTGGCTTGTGTTCTTTGCTTAGATTTTTAAAGAAGTGTGGCGTGCGACTTTTTATTTTGTCTGCCCAAGCTTTATTCCGCGAAAATAATTCATTCAATTCGCTCAAATCGCCAAGCTCCATTGCCTAGATTTAGGCCCAAAAACATAGTTATGATTTGAAACTAACCACACTTTGAATCACCACAATTGAGGCAGGTCATGCACCCATCCATAAGGATTACCGCCTTGACATTACATTTTTTGCAGAGTTCGGAATTTGTTGGGAAGCTTTCCGGTTCAACTGAAGGAGTCTTGGCCTCGAACTCGGAGCGCTTGGCATCCAATATTTTTTGCTGATGCTCTGATATTTGAGGGGCAACAAGTAGACCAATCTTCTGCAGGTGGTCCTCTATCGCCCATCCTATCTCGGCCACTAGGGAAGGCATAAATTTCCCCCCAGGCTTAAAGTATCCTCCTTGGGGATCAAAAACTGCTTTGAGCTCCTCCACCAGGAATGTGCAGTCACCACCCTTACGAAATACAGCTGATACCACTCGTGTAAGTGCTACGATCCATTGAAAATGGTCCATGTTTTTTGAATTGATGAAGATTTCAAAAGGTCTCCGCAACTCGTGATCGGTGCCCTCATTGAGGACGATGTCATTGATTGTTAGATAGAGAGCATGATCGGATAGGGGCGTCTTTATTTTATAGGTGCTTCCTGATAAGGCCTCTGGTCTTGAAACTTTTTCATGCATTTGTATTATATTGTTTTCAGTCGCTTGCGCGGTTTTTTCCTCGACGCTGTCGTTATTGGCCACCTTATAGCTCACAATCTTTTTCTCTATTTTTTTTACCATATTGTTTCTCCTTGTCATTCCTCACTGGGGCCACAGAGGACTAAAACTTTCCGTAATAACCTTCCTTTAAAGCATCAAAAAGATTTGCTGCGCTATGAATTTCACCGTCATATTCAACGTCTTCATTTCCCTTGAAATCGATAGTGGAACCGTCTTCTAGAGTGAAACTATAAATTGTGTTTTCTAGGTCTTGTTCTTTGACTAGAACTCCCTGGAATGCTTCTGGGTTGAAGCGGAAGGTAGTGCAGCCTTTGAGACCTTTCTCTGCAGCGTATAGATAGATATCTTTAAAGTCGTCATAACTACATTCGGTTGGGACATTGATAGTTTTTGAGATAGATGAATCAACCCATTTTTGCGCCGCGGCTTGAATGTCAACATGTTGTTTGGGTTGAATGTTTTCCGATGACACAAAATAGTCAGGGAGGCTCTGCTCAGGTTTATCACTGAAGGGCATAGCTTCGTTGTTGATAAGGGCTCGATATGCAAGCAGTTCATAAGAAAAGACATCAACTTTTTCCTTGGTTTTGCGTCCTTCCCGAATCACATTTCGAGAGTAATGATGTGCGAAACTCGGCTCTATGCCATTACTAACATTGTTGGCTAAAGATAGAGAAATTGTTCCTGTGGGAGCGATCGAGGAGTGATGGCTAAAACGACACCCCTCATTTACAATAGCTTCTATGAGTTCTGGCGCTACCGAACTCAGTTGCTGCATATATTGACTATATTTACCCAGTAAGACTTTGCCTTTGATTTTTGATCCAACCTTTATGCCGTCTTTTGCAAGATCAGGTTGATTAAAAAGCATTTCAGCGGTGATCTTAAATGTATCCTCCATGATCGGAGCGGGGCCTTTCTCTCGCGCTAGTTCAAGCCCGGTCTGAAGGCCGGCGATGGCCATATCTCTTGCTACCCGCTCTGTGAATTCTAGAGACTTCTCATCACCATATTTCATGCATAGCATCGTGATGGCTGAGCCCAAGCCTAAAAAGCCCATTCCATGACGACGTTTGTATTGAATTTCTTCGCGTTGCCCTACCAAAGGAAGGCCATTAATTTCTACCACATTATCGAGCATTCTGGTAAAGATTGAGACCACCTCAGAGTATTCGTCCCAATCAAAATAAGCTTCACTTGTGAAGGGGTCGCGAACGAATTTAGTTAGGTTCACAGACCCGAGCAGGCAACTTCCGTAAGGCGGAAGTGGTTGCTCACCGCAAGGGTTAGTTGCTCGTATGTTTTCGCAGAACCAGTTATTATTCTTTTTGTTGACCTCATCAATCAATATAAAACCCGGTTCGGCGAAATCATATGTTGACGCCATTATGGCATTCCATAATTTCTGCGCCCGAATTGTTTCATAAATACGGCAAGCTACAAGCCCTTGATCGTTTTTGACATAACCGTCGGTTGTTGGAAAGGCCTTCCAAATAATCTTACTATCCTCAAGGTCAAGTCCCCCCTCAACTTCCTTTGAAGTTACTGGAAAAGTTAGGTCCCATTGGGCATCTTCCTTGACAGCCTTAATAAATTCCTCAGTAATTAACAACGACAAATTAAATTGTCTAAGACGCCCGTCTTCTCTCTTGGCTCTGACGAAATCTAGAACATCTGGATGGCTCACATCAAATGTCGCCATTTGCGCGCCCCGACGCCCCCCCGCCGAGGAAACTGTGAAACACATCTTATCAAATATGTCCATGAACGATAGCGGTCCAGAGGTATATGCGCCGGCGCCGGAAACATAGGCTCCTTTTGGACGAAGCGTAGAAAACTCATAACCAATACCGCAACCGGCTTTTAGTGTAAGTCCTGCCTCTACATTCCGTTCCAAGATACCTTGCATCGAATCCGGCACAATACCTGAAACTGTGCAGTTAATAGTAGAAGTTGCCGGCTTATAGGCCTGCGCTCCAGCATTGGATATAATCCTGCCAGCGGGAATTGCACCATTTTGGAGTGCCCATTCGAAACGCTCTTGCCAATATTTCTGTTTGTCTTCGTTTTCAACGCTTGACAATGCGGCCGCCACTCTTCGGTAGGTATCATCTATGTCCTTATCTATGGGCTCCATTGTTTTATCTTTCAGACGATATTTCTTGTCCCAAATGTCCAGAGACGCGTCTTGCATTTTAATGGGGGTTGTCTTCTTTGATTTACTCACAGTTTTAAGTTTAGCTGCCGTCATTTTTTTTCCTTTTATAAGCTGTCTTTGCCATGGTCGCTAATAGCTGTCAGCGGGTTTGGCTATGACGCATTTTGCGCTGGCATGAGCCTTCGTATTATCGACCCAATTAGTCGATTCTATCCTACATTTAGTACTAATAGAATGCCTAGATACTACATATTGTGTTTTTTTTGTCTTGATTGCTATCTTTTGTAATCATATATGGGGATAACATGTAGATAAAGTGCTTGCATACTTATACGCTATGGATAGCTTAATTTTTGACCAGTGGGGATAAGTTGGTCATTTTAAATTGTAACGCTTTAACAGTTATTGTGATGCGCTTAAAGGAATTCCTTTTATGGCAGTATTGAGGTCAAAAGGTGACTTGGCTACACTGTCCCGAAACCGTTCGTGTATGTCGCATTGCTGGTTTGGGTCGACTTCTAGAATATTCATCTAAAGAGGGATTCCATGGACATTTTTGATTTTCCCGCTGGGCGGGAAGGCTATTTCGGAGAATATGGTGGCGTCTTCTTGCCGGAGATTCTCCACGGTACAATTCAAGAGCTCCAACAATGCTTTCGAGTTTGCAAGAACGATGAGAGTTTCTGGTCCGAGTACATCGAAATTCTTAAGAACTACTCTGGAAGACCGACGCCGATAACCTATCTACCAAACTTATCTAAGAAACTTGGGGGCGCGCAAATTTATGTGAAGCGAGATGACCTTAATCATACCGGTTCACACAAGGTTAATAACGTAATTGGGCAGGGCCTGCTCTGTAAAAGGCTTGGTAAACGGCGAGTCATAGCAGAGACTGGAGCCGGGCAACATGGTTTTGCCACGGCAACTATGGCTGCTAGGTTCGGTTTGGACTGCACCATTTATATGGGTGAAGTTGATGTTGCTCGCCAACGTCCCAATGTGTTTTGGATGGAGAATCTCGGGGCTGAGGTGGTTTCTGTTAAAGATGGCCAGAAAACCTTAAAAGATGCTATCAATGAGTGCATGCGAGATTGGGTGTCGAATATGGCCGATACCCACTATGTTCTCGGAACGGCCTGCGGCCCGCATCCTTTCCCTGAGATGGTTAGTTGGTTCCAGTCTGTGATAGGAATTGAAGCACGCGATCAACTTCAAGAGTTGACAGGATCATTGCCAGATCGTGTATATGCGTGCGTTGGAGGCGGATCAAATGCAATAGGGATATTTCAAGGCTTTTTAGATCATGATTCGGTGGAATTGATTGGTTGCGAGGCCGGCGGGCTCGGTGCGGGATCGAACCTACACGCTGCTCGACTTGCATACAACGATGCTTCGGTGGGAGTTGCGCAAGGCTTCAAGACTTACTTTCTCCAAAATGAGCAGGGCAATATGCGGAAAACCCACTCTATTGCGGCAGGTCTTGATTATATTGGCATCAACCCTATTTTTTCTTATTTGTGGGAGGCTGGGAAAGTTCGTTTCGAGGCGGCAACCGACGAGGAGGTCAAAGAGGCGCTGCGCTTGACAATGCGATCTGAGGGGCTTATTCCCGCGCTTGAAACAGCTCATGCCTTTGTCTTGGCAATTAGAGAAGCTCCCAAGATGGGGCGAAATGAAATTATTCTGATTAATCAATCAGGGAGAGGTGATAAAGATATTTTTACTATTGCAGACGCCCTAGATGACTGGGAGTGGAAGTCATTCATTAAAGAAAAGTCTGATCAATACTTTGAAGAGAACGGCTAATGTCACTGGCTAATTACATTGTTGAGAAGCGGAAAAAAAAAGATATTTTGATCATGGCTCACGTGGTCTGTGGCTACCCATCATTCGAAGATAACATGCAGGCTCTTCAGATTATGCAGTCTGCTGGTGTTGATCTAGTTGAACTTCAATTTCCATTCTCTGAGCCGAGTGCTGATGGGCCGCTTTTCGCCAAGGCGAATGAGGAGTCCTTAAAATCAGGAACGACCATAGATCAATGCTTTGATTTTATGAAACAAGCGACTGATTTTTTTTCTTTCAAGATACTAATGATGGGGTACTACAATACTGTTTTTAAGATGGGTGAGGAGCAGTTTTTGCGGCGTTTGGCAAGTGCGGGTGGGGTAGGTTACATCCTTCCAGACCTTCCTTTAGAGGAGGCTAAAAATCTTAATTCAATGTCAATTGCGGAGGACGTCTCTCCCATCGTTTTGATGACACCGACCAGCAGTGATGACAGATTGGCCAAATTGGGCGCAGCCAGCCGAGGCATGGTTTATGTTGTGGCACGAAAAGGAGTCACTGGATCACAGACAATCATTGACGACAACGTGCTGAGACTAGTTGAAAAATGTCGTAAATATACTGATGTACCGATTGCTGTTGGGTTTGGAATCAGTGGGAGAGAAGACGTAGATGCCCTCCGCGGCCACGCAGATGTTGCTATCGTTGGTTCAGCTGCACTCAGAACTTGGCAGCAATCCGGTGTCAGTGGTTTAAAGAACTTATTTTCGAGCCTCGTGTTGTAAAGACTTTCAATATATCTTAAAGCGCACCCTTCTTTGAGGCCGTCTCATATCGCCAGTCGTTTAGGACTTGCAGTCTTACCTCAGAGAATGGCGGTATCTTGCCCAATTCGAACTGTTTTATACATACGAGATGCACCCCGTATGCCGATGTTATGGGACCGCCCCAGCACGGCAATTGAGGAGAACGGCGCGCCAAGTTAATAATCTCAAGACTGGCAGGCTCACCAAAAATTTCATCGAGTTGCAGGCTAGAAACATCAGTGAAATGCCTGGGTAGAGGAGTTTCATCCCCTACAGGAATGATTTTATCGCTGGTCGAGAGGGCTTCTTGAGCCGCTGAGACTGAGTGTCCTCCTCTGGCCTTAATAGTGTACGTAACATGGTCCAGACTCAGTGTCGATGCTTTTCGATATTCTTCTTTGTGCTGTTCGAAGTAGGAGCGCAACTCCTCGGCACTCGGATTTTCGGGTGTGGTGATATTCTTCGTTAACTTGTCAAGGCGAAGCTCTAAACTTTTCTCCGCTGTTTTTTCACTCAAGTCATCCACAGTGGGATGGGTTGCCCCTAGTTGACGACTCATGAGCCTTGCCTCTAGCTGATCTTGGAGTTGTTGGATGTTCTGGGGTGCTGTATAGCGCTTATCCCAATTCTCATGCTGTCCGGCCGGCTCAGTCTGAATAAGTGTTCTTGCAAAGAGCATGCAGTATAGTGTGACCGAGAAGCTAACAATCAGAAAATTCTTATTCATGACGACCTAGTTTTGTCAGGCTAGTCAGTTGCCGATCATCGTTTAAATACCTTAATGATTTGCCCAGCTGACGGTTCGCCCGCCGGATACAAGCCATTTATCACTCTAAGTATGGCCACGTCTGAGCGTTTGAGATTGAAGTGCTGGGCTAGTCCATCAAATGTCGTGTTAGTCGTGGCTTTGATATAGTGGACTTTCTGTGGTTGCTGACCATCTACTTCTGCTTGAGATATCGTTCGAAAAGTATTGATAGCCTCCTTAAATAGCTTATCGAAATCGGTAAAGTCATCTGGATTCTTAACTTGGCCTCGAAAGATGTAAGCATGCAATTTGTAGTATATAACGGCAACTCTGACAGTTGTTTCATTATCCTTTGTGTCGGTTTGCGTTAATGTGCCTGTGAACCCATTTAGTCGCGCCGGTGATATTTTTTCACCGGCATTAATTGTTTCAACATTCATTTGGTTGAAAAGATACTCTTCGGGACTCTGCGCTGTTCTGCCGAGCCGTGTCATGGAAATACTCGCTTTTTTTTCAGGGGATTCACCTATCACTGCGATGGGGGCCATTCCTGCGGTTTGGGTCCAGCCTTCAGGCAAGTCAAAACGTATTCTCCAACGCATGTTGGAGAAACGTTCTGGAGGGGTTTTTTTCGCGAGGAAATTCTTGCCCCAGACGAGGTCTTGTGTGAGTTTTCGATATTGAGTAGCTCCGTTACCTTTTGATACTCCAGAGCTAAGCTGGGACGCTTTGGATACGACGGCTCGAAGTCTGGCATCATTCCTCGGGTGTGAGGCAAAAACACCGTGATAGGTTGGTCTAATCGCGCCTCTAGATTTTGCTTGTTCCTTCTGAAGAGTTTCGAAATCTTTCATAACCGAAAGCATCGAGAGCATTTCGTTAACATCATAACCCAGTTTTGCCATGTACTCGGCACCAACTTCATCTGCCTCCAGTTCTTGTCGTCGTCCAAATGACCTCACATTTGCTTGTCCGTAAGCCATAGCTGCTTCAGCGGCGTCACCACTTCCACTGAGGATATACACTAGAGTACTTAGCATTTGGTTCGAGGTGCCCTTTGAAAAACGTTCTTTAACATGATCACAGGTTATGTGCGCGACTTCATGAGCGATTACTGAAGCAAGTTGTGCTTCATTGCTCACGTAGTTCAAAAGCCCGCGGTTGACATAGACATAATTGTCTGCGGTTGCAAATGCATTAAGTTCAGGGGAATCAAGCAAGGTGAAGGTGAATTCTTCATCCGCCATGTCCGAAACAGCAACGATCTCACGACCCAGTTTGTTAATGTACGCTATTAGAGAAGGGTCATTAAAAATTGGAGTGGACTTAAGTGTTTCCTCATAAATTTCTTTGCCACTGGGAGCCCCAAAGCTGGCAACGGAAACAAGAAGCGGAAGCGCCAGCCAAAGCGCCGACACCTTTTTCTCCTCGCGGCGGAAAATTTTCACTTGATTTTCCATGATTTAATTCGAATTTTTAAAGATACTCGATAACTGATTGCCAAGGCTGGAGCATGCATCATTCTTTACCGGTGTCATTAGTGGAATGGGCGCTATAGCACCAATGAGATAGGAGGTTCCCTCTGAGTCGACACGCACTCTCGCTACCTCACTCAGATCCTCAATGTCCCAGACAATGGCTTCATATATAGAGGACTTATCCCATTTTGCGAATCCAAAACAACCAGCGCCACCGGGCCCTGCAGCACAGCTAAAAGAACCAGCCTTGTCAACTGTTTTAGTTGCACCGTCTAACCAAACGAAGTAGCGCACTCGTCTATCTTGAATGGACCGTTCAATCAGTGGTTCCTGCATCAAGCGACGCATTCTTGGGAGTGCTTTGGGAGCGGTTCGTGGTTCAAGCCAAGGGTACAAGGCGTCCATAAAATCTTGTTCTTGAAGTACGCCTAAATTAGGCCCCTCCAACTTTCTACCAACGCATTGAACAAACTCTGCATCCGTTTCATAGTCTCCGGCATCTCGTCGACCTAGTAATACCACATTGTCACCCTCACCAATGCTGATTGTGTGATCTCCGCTTCTGAACTCGTCAACCGTGGTTGTGGTGGAGCAAGCAGTGATGCAAAAGAGTGCAGCTGCTAGGGCGTAATTTTTCATTGACCTCCCCCCGCATTGAGACTATTTAAGTACCGACTGACAGAGGGGATACGAAAAAAATCGAGACTGAGTTTGGCGCCAACATCTCGGAGCGCTGTTTCAGTTGCGGAACTTATGGCACGATCTCTGGACCAAGTGGCATTGGAAGTTTTACCGTATACAGGCATATACCAGTTATCCAAGTTGGCCCCATCGCCAGATCGAATATCGATGTTGTACTTTATCCATACTTCATAAATGCTGAGGTAATTCTCTGATGGCACGGAAACTTGCACATCGACCACGGAGGGCACGACGATCAGATCATATGATTTATCGATTAGCTCTGCGGAGTCTATGAAGCTAACATCTCTAACTAATCCAAGGAAAGAGTTTTCCCAGACCTGCTTCTGCCCCGAACCGATGTCTATTGTGATGCTTTTATTTGGCGTTGCTATGTAGCTTACAAAAGTTGCGTCAAGCACCACAGCAGCTTTAATATCGAGCGGTTTAGCTATTAGTGTTGGAAAGTTGGCACCAATCTGGACATTGCTGGAGCCACCGCACCCTGTAATTATGAGGATGATGACTAAGTTCAAGACATGCAAACCGACCCTGTGTGAGGCAAACCTAATAATTTTTGTTATTGGATCATTGCTCATCACCGCCTGGGCCTCTCGGGTTCGATGGAGTTTAGACCGATGAAAGCCCCATTGCTCCTGGCACTGAGATTACGCATTAAGGCTGCATACTTAACAGCTTGTTCGTAGAGTCTCACGTCCGAGAAGTTCTCCATTTGCTTGAGTAGCCAGGGGAATCCCATTCCATGGATGCGAATCTTAGGTTTGCCATTGGAACTTTTTTTCTGCAGAACATCAATAGCCTCAATTAATCGCCCTATGTCAGCAAATGTCTGGTAATCGTCTCCTAAAACGAAAATGCATAGTTCTTTTTCTTGCCTGCTGTAGGTTTGCACTGCAGCCACCAAGCCCTCTGTCGGATCCGATTGAATGTCAGATGACCACAGCACATACTTGGCCAATATCTCCTTTCTGCGGGCTTCGGTGTCTTCAACCCAGCCACCAGCTGTTTCAGGATAGAGGTATTGTCCCTTATTATTGACGACTTGCAATCCTTTGACGCGAGGGTAGCTGTCAAGAATTGCTCTGAACTGCTGATCTACGGCTGCTTTCATCTGTTTCATGCTGCCAGAGCTGTCTATCAGGAAGATAATATATTCGCTATCGAGAGGAATTCCCCCGACCTGATTGTCGGCGGTTACTATACGTTCTCCCTCCAAACGTTCTTTCTCTTCTTGGTAGAACTTTGCCATGAGTTTCATGTCGTCAACAGTAGGACGGCTTTCATCTGTCTCGGGCACCGTAAGCACTTTTGACTTAATCTGGTCTTGAACTTTTTGTGTCTGCAGTTTCACGACCTTCAATTCGCTTTGGCTGCTTTGTAATTCCTTTGTAAGCTGTTCATTTTCTTTCCTCGTTTTAAAAAGAGATTCTTGGAGCGTTTTGACTGATGTCACAATTGCTTGTTCTACCTCGATTCGCTTAACGGGATCGCCTAACTCGGCTACTACGAGCAATAGGACGACGGCCCCAAAGCCACAGCTTATTATATCGAGAAAAGATATGCTCGCTTCGTTTATCTGACGTCTGCGGGTTCTCAATCTCGATTCTCCATCAACTTTATGTTCTGGCAAGTCACGGCCAATCTCTCGACGGCGTTATAAAACTACCCCTACTATCATATGCTAGCTTCCAATAAAGTAAAGCCGCTTCGGGATCACCGTCAAGCGGATAAAGGATGGTCGATACTGGAACACCAGCTGGAATTTGCTCCACAGCATTGAGAAAATATTTTCGTCTTTCACTCGGTGAAATCATATATTTTTTTGGTTTGGTCTGCCCTTGGGTGGGTAGTCCATCGGTCAATAGAAATATGAGATCTGGCGGAGGGTCGAGAGATTTTATTTCCGATAGAACATTTTCCAAGCTGGTCCCCGAGTTTGGGAGATGAAGCCGCATGGCGTCCACCACATCCTCTTTCACCAGCTGATCAGGAAAAAGCCATTGCCCTAATGTGTCGGTAATGGCTGCCTGAGCACTGGTATTGAATAGATATACTTGGAAAGACACATTTTCACCGATGTTGGCAACCAACCAGGCAACAGTTTTTACAACCCACTGCCACTTTTTTGCATCTTCAACAGTCGCTTGGCCTGACTTAATCGCAAAACCCAATTGGATTGCTTCTTGAACTGTTTCGCTGAGCATACTGGCTGAACCATCGACCAAAATCAGAATCCGTTGGCCACTGAAGTCAAGACCAGTCATCAGATTCTTGCCATACCAGCGCTCTTGTGCCTCGCCTTCCTCCAATTCAATCAATGCACTCTCAAGTTCCTTTATAGTTTGCTCAAGTTGTTTATACTCATCATCATTCAGTGACGGATCAGACTCGGGCAACTGGTCTTGTCGCTTAAACTCCTTGAATTTTTTTCGAGCTGCTTCTAAAGAAGTTCTTGCTAATCTCAAGTCATCCTTGATTTTAATACGGTTATATTCCGCCACATCTAAATCATTTTTTAGCCTTTCGACTTCCGCGGTCGCAACGATATCTGGGCTAACATCGTCCTCTATGTTGTAACTTAATATTATGAAAAGCAGTGTCACCGCGCCAAATCCACAAGCCATGATGTCAAGAAAAGAAAGGCTAAAAGCTATATTTCGTCGTTCCTTACGCATCTTGGATTTCTATTAGCTGGAGTTTGTATTTGCCAACTTCGAGCCATGTTCCGCATATTGCGTCCGTTGGCAGAACGATTGGAATCTGTTCCTTTTTGTGGAGGGTCTTCAGGTGTCCTCCATCAGCATGGATTATTAAGTCCGAGTCAGACATTTCACCTCGGGCTATCTCGACTCCGGTATTCATAAGCCACAAGCTTATGGGTTTATCTAATCGCCAAGCGCGACCCTCATTGACTAAATGAGTGGCTACCGGACCAACTGCGATAATTTCAGACTTGGCGGATCTGAGGCTGACGATTCTCTTCAGTGGAATGGGAGAGATGGTTTCGCTCTGAACCAGAGAAAAACCTTTCTGGGCCATCAAATCAAAGTTAATTCGATTGGAATTTGCTAAACGTGTTTCAAAAGCAGCAACGATACCCCCACCGGATCCAAGGAGTACCTCGTCGGCTGTGTATTGACTAATGCCCTGACAAAGCTCTTTTAAGAGAGGATCTAGGATTTTGGTCAGATCGTCATTGGAGAGTTTGACCGTAAGTTCTTCAGCTGGAGTATCCAAAAAGATGATAGCTTCAGAATTTGTCTCCATTTGAGAGAGGGCTTTTGGGATGGCGTTATAGAGTTGTTGCTGACTTTCGGGAAGATAAAGAGGGTCATAACGGTTCGTTGCAATCAGCTTTTCGCTCAAATGCACTGCAATCTGGCGATAGATCGCAGCCATCCCGAGTTTAGCCACTTTTTCATGGTTAAGAATAATTCTTTTATCAGCTGCTGTTCCTATCTCGGTAATAAGCGTCTGATGGAGTTGTATCTCCACGAAAACCTTGTGTTCAGGGTTCGCTGCCAGCAGTGCGCTGTCAATTACTCCACAAATCTCTGCTGGAACGGCTTTTATCAGCCCAAGCAATAACGCTAGTTGCTTGTTGTCGAGACTACTTGGCACGCTCAGCAAGAGACTCGGATTTGGAATTACTGAGAGCATACTGCATAGCTGAGCGTATGCCATGTCAGCATGATGTCGCGCGTATTTAAATTTTCTCGGTAATGGCCTTTGATTGAGCTCGTGCCAGAAGCGGTTATTGGAGAGATGAGGTTTAGTCCAAGCTATTCCATAGGCGGCTGATCCACTCACCAGCCCATGATCATCTGAATAGGAAAAGCCTGTTTCGGCGAACATTTCACCGTTTTCGGCAATAAGTCGCAGACAATGATCGTTGATATGCAAGAGTGCGAGCGTCATATCTTTGGATTAGGACTTTAGGAATCGCAGTAGGTTTTGTTCACAGTAGCCTTGGGCGTCTAAGACAAGTCTTTCCTGCATCAGCTGGAGTTGATGCATGAAGAACATCACAAACATGCTGATAAGGAGTGCAACAAAAGTTGAGTTAAAAGCTACGCCCAGACTTGAGGTTATCCCTGCAAGATCTCCTTCCATGGCCTCATGAGCCTGAGCGAGCGCCCCACCAATTCCGCGAACCGTGCCGATAAAACCAATTGAGGGAATAGCCCAGGTAATATATCGGATCATCGACAGTTCTGAGTCAAGCCGTTCACTTTCCGATATGCAAGCCGCACTTGCAGCGTCATTTGCTGACTGAACATCCCCTGTTGTTTGAAATCGAAGAAGGGCAGCATCCAATGCCCTTGGCAGCAATAGACTTCTCTGGTCTTGAGGCAGCGACCTGAGCGATGCCGTGTATTGAGTCGTGTCCTCGACCAGAATTCGAGCTCCTTCATTCGCAGCGATGAGATGCCTGTCAAACATTGAATCCTCTCGCAGCAGCGCGCGCGCTTTGTAGGTCATAATGGCAAATGCCCAAAACATCAGGATAAAGCATGCCTCCTGCTCTACATCTTTGATTACTACGTAAAAGGAGCGAGGGACAATGTAAGGTTCGCCAGCTGCGGCTCTTTCGACTTGCTGCCGAATGGTACTTTCGGCATTTGGCCGAACTAAAGTCACGAAGATAGCGTGAATGAGGATAAAACCCATAAGAAGCGCTATGAGTTGGAAATACATTTCGTTGGCGTTTCGTTTCATCACTTCGTCCTAAATATTATTTGGGAAATCTTGAGCATCTCTGATGTCAACAGGAGTTTCTTCGATCCCTTTGTTAATCGGCTGATAACGGCCTTGGGTTTCGGATTTTGACGATTTATTCTCTTCAACAAAAATGTCTTTTGACATCTCATGGGGTTTTTTGCCGGGATCGAACTGCGATCCATCCGGAGGTGCCCCATCGAGCTCGCGCTGAGCTGCAGCGGCGGTTGTCACCACCACAAGCATTAAAGCAAAGAAATTTTTCATGAACGTGCCTATCAGTATGAGTCTAGCTCGACATCGTTAACTTGAAAATTCAGTCATCCTCTACTGCGATTACATCGACGTATCGAGCAATCCTGAATCCTACGTCTAATCTTCCATCTTTACCACTGTCACGGTAGGTCAAGCGCAACTCAGATCTTGAGCCCAGAGCCCAACTAGCTCCTCGGATAACATGTTTTACTCCATCATCTGGGCCGCGGGGATCCTCAATCGGATCGCCACGATGTGATTGAACGTCGTAGAAATCGTTTACCCACTCCGCAACATTTCCCCCTGTATCATGGAGTCCCCTCGCGTTGGCTGGGAAAGAACCCACCGGTGCAGAAACAGAAAACCCATCATCGTAGCCTGAGAGGACGAACCTAACCAAACGAGAAGCACTTACGTCCGCGTAATTTCCAGCTGTTTGCTCTGGCGGGTAAAGACCGTTATTCCAAGCAAATACAGCAGTTGATTGATCCGGCCTTATCCTAGCGGCATATGCCCATTCTGCCTCGGTTGGGAGGCGGTAGCCGTTACTTGACCAGATTATGCCGTTGACCCTTCCATTCTCGAAAACATAGAAACGCGGCAGATTTTCTCTATCGCTTAACCAATTGCAAAATTGGGCCGCCTCTTCCCACGAGACTTGCCCTGCCGGTTGATCAAGGAGATCTAGGGTCTGTCCCGCTATCGCGGATGAGCTATGCTCGGCTCGCCAAAGTTTATATTGTCGGTTCGACGTTTCTTTAGTAGCAATATAGAATGGACGTTTGAGCACCACGGAACGCTCTATTTCGTTCGCCCTGCGACCTGGTTGTCGTCGGGGCGCCCCCAGCATAAAAGGCTTATCAGGCCGAATGAGCGTCAATGGTATATCGCCAAAGGCACTTATTTTGTTAGGTCTTGAGGCCCAGTAGGCCTCCTCCTCGGTGACTAAATTAACCCTCAGCGCTTGTTGCCGTCCAGGTTTTGGAAGAACCTCCAATGTCTGGGACTGATATCCATTGCTTCTGACTGTGAGTGTCTGTTGCATCGAAGGTAATTGGAGCATCATGTTACCACGTCCCACCAATTTACCATCTATGTAGATGTCTGAGTTAGTGGGGGTTACGCTAAGCTTTATCTCACCGGTGTTTTCTTCCAGGAGAATGTCAAGCCTGATCTGCTCTTCTGGTTTGACAATAAATGATTCGGTGCTTTTTCTGTAGCCCTTCAGGAATAACCTAACTATGTGGTCTTCATTGGGCGAAACCTCAACCTCAAGAGGCGTCGAGCCCAAGAATTGACCATCAAGAGTCACAGTTGCTCCGCTAGGCTGGGTTTTTATTATCGCGATTCCATCCGCCGGCAAGAGTTCAACCAGTGGGTAGTCTTCGTCGGTGCCAGCTTTAACTCGTAGTCCCTGATCCCAGTCTTTGTACCCCGGTTTGCTGAGCTTGACCTGGCTTCCAGTTTCTAATATTTCCGCGCGTATCGGCGTTTGTCCAATTTCAGTTTCGTTAACGTGAAGCATTGCTGCCGTGGGCTCAGAGGTGAACAGTAGGTGGCCCCATGCTGGTTCTAAATAAACTTCGAGCGACTGCTGTTTGCCCAGACCCTCGATCTCTAACTCAACCGTTTTGTCAAAGTACCTTCGGCTGCTAAATGTTAATTTGTGTTGACCACGTTTTATACCTTTTATGATTCCGGGGAGAAAAAGATTGAGTGGCTCACCGTCAACGGAGACCGTCATGTCTGGCGTTCGCGATTGAACTATCAAATCACCAGGGAGGGGTTCCAGCATCACGTCAATTTCCTGTGTGCTTGCGTCTGTGACAGTTATTTGCTGATTAAGACTGTGGTAACCCTGAGCACTAATCTCCATTTCGTGATCCCCGGGCAGAAGGAGAAAATTGCTGCCTATATTGAACGACAAACCCGAGATACTGATGTCGGCCCCGGGTGCGCTACTATTGACTATCAGTGACCTGGCCATGGTAAGGTAGAGAAAAAAAGTCACCGCAATGACTATGCACAGGCAAGCCATCAAAGCGCCAGTAGATATCTTGCGCCCCAACTTTTTCGTCTTTCCTTTGAACGGTTTATATGCAACCGGTTCTAATATTTGGTCGTCGGAATCCATAAGCACTCAAAAATGGCGGATGCTTTAACTCTGATTTTCCCAGCTCAAATAACTGGCCCCTAGGAAGATACGCCGGTTAGATAGTGTCGGTGCAACGCACTTCTATGGACATATTAGATGAATTGGGTTTTACCGTAAATTTGATTTGTACATCCCTGAATCCTGTTCGCGACCCTGCCACCTGATAGGCGCCAGGTTTTAGCTGTACCATTTTGGTAGTAAAAGTGCCAAATTCACCAATTCTGTAGAGGGTAACATTAGTGAGTCCATCCGAGCCAAATCTCACCTCGATCGGAACTTGTGAGAGATAGAGAGCTTGCTGCAGCTGCTTTACTTGGGTTTTAAGTTTTTCGCCTCCCTCAATGCCTTTCATGTCTTCCAACAAGTTCTGAGTTTGGCGGAAAGTGCCCGGCTTAGATAGTTTCAGAGGATAGTTCAGTATGTAATCGGCGCGCTTATCTATCTGGGCACGCACTGAGGCGTTTACACGTCGTATCTTTGGTTCCGTTAGCGAGACATCTTCTGCAATCAATGTATCATAGACATCCACCGCCTTTTGCCACTCCTCCATTCTCTCTAATTCAAGAGCAGTTTTGAGCGCCCTTTCGGTGTTATATTGGGATCTACGAGAGGAGAGTTGGCTCAGAGCCTGCTGAGCCTCTGGTCGACTTGAATCAATATTGACGGCCGCCCAAAAAGCCGTTTGAGCCTCCGCGAATCGGTTTTCGTCAAGTGCATTGAAGCCAATACTCATCTGAGCAAAGAAGTCATTTTCGCGTTTTTGTTGCTTGAGTATGTTGAGTTTTTCTTGGGTTGGCTTATGCCGACTGTCAATCTTCACAGCTTTCTCATAGCTGAGGATGGCATCGGCCGTTTTTCCGGATTGAACATATTTTTCTGCCACAGAAATAGATTGGACTAACTTTGGAAGTAGTTTTGATCGTTCATAGAGTTCTTGAACAATGGGGGCGTCCGGCGAAATCATCAGAGCTAAACGCGCTTTTGCAGCAGCATCCTCACCGCGGAGGTCTTCAAGGTATCTAAAACCTTCATCTAGAACCTGTTTCAAAGTTTTCTCGGAGCGGTTGCGAATTCCTTTTAGTGCTTCAAGCGCTTCCTTAAATGTTTCAATGGATCTTTGATACTTAGCCTCCAAATATTCCTTGTCCCCTTTTTTGACCAACTGTTTGGCGTTGTCATAGGAATTTGTTGCCCACTCGGCGGCACCAAGTTGGTCGAGATCGCTGATGAGTTCAACAATGTCCGAAAGCACTGCCTGCGCCTCCTGTCGGTACTGCTTTTTCTCTGCAATTTGCGAAGGAGTTAACTCGGTTGGTTTTGAGGATGTCGTATATGATGCGCTCTCGGCTTCGATCGAAGAGTCTGACGCATATTTAGGGAGTACAAATATAACCAGGGCAGCGAATATCAAAAGCGTAAAAACGAGCAACTTTTTTAGATTGGCTACAACAGGCTTGGTTGGCGAGGGACTGGCGTTATCAGGTCTCATTTTTAATTATGCCGCGTTCCTCACGGTATATCTGCGCGAGTAGCTCTTGCCATTGCTGATATTGAGCTTCCACATTGCCAGTCAGGGTAACGGTGCGATCTTCTAATTCAATCACCTGTGGTGTCAGAGTGGCTTCGAGAGATGACCCCATCTCTGCCAGAGACTCGTCATAGCTTGCTGCCTGCTGCTTTTTTTCGAGCCCTGATTTTACAATCATTCCACCAGCACCGGCTCCCACGGTGCTGGCTAGACGGCCTGCGCTGCTATCGCTCTGAGTCCTGCCATATATCCCAGCTAGAATAACTCCGGCTCCAGCGAGAATTCTCTGATTACCCTGTTTCTTGAGTTGTCTAGATTTGACAACAGAATCATAGGATGCTCGCCGGAAATCCTGGTAAGGAGTGTGCATTTTGCTGGCAAACTCATCATAGTATTCCTGCATGCGATCAATATAGAGGTACTCGCGATCGCGGATTCTCCGTATCCGCTCCAGGATGGGGTCGTTTTCTGCGGGCAGTCTGACGAGCTCGAGAGTATTACTGGA
The DNA here is from genome assembly GCA_913044275.1 of uncultured Cellvibrionales bacterium. Lineage (GTDB taxonomy): Bacteria > Pseudomonadota > Gammaproteobacteria > Pseudomonadales > Porticoccaceae > TMED48. The sequence goes on along the minus strand of CAJWMT010000015.1, from coordinate 10,610 downwards.
TTTCTTAGTGGTGTAAGCGTTAAAAGCTTCTGGAGAGAATTGCTGGGCGAATCGGATTTCCGACAAGCTACGCAGTTTGATCGCTTCTTTTCTAGATAACGTTTCACGGAACGTCAATAGATCATTGGCTATCCTAATAAATAGGTTCTGAAAAGGGTCGCCTGTTTTTTTGAGACGGCGGTCATACGCGTATTTGCCGACTTTCTGTCGGTATTGCTTTTCCATCCATTTTTTGCCGCTGCTGTCTGTCGCGTTGACCTTGAGATCGAGGGTTTCACCATCAGACTGGATAATTATACCGCTCAAGTACAGATCAACGATGACGTCTTTGTTCGGGATCACTCTCAAAGCTCCCCAGGCGCCGCTCTTCTCTAACACCCGATGTAACTGACTAGAAAAGTATACTGACTCGGCCATTCTCACCTCGGGCAACGAGGTGTCATCCTCGTCCATCAAGTCCACGCCATCGTCAAGCACTGTTATACCGACATCAAGCAGTTCCTCCACAACAAGTGACTTTGATGGGGAGAGCAGACTTAGCGGGGTTGACGATGTAATCTTGTCTGTGGCCGCATTGGAGCCAAGAGTTATTAGTAGCAATCCCACCGATGCAACACATTTCAAACACTTCGTCCCAGACAGAAAACGCATAAAGTTAATCCTTTTGTCCCTTCATTCGTCGATACTCATCCCAAAGCTGGGCCCTTAGTTCAGGATCTGTCTCCTGCAGAGCTGCTTGCCGGATCTGTCGTTCTATGACGTTGTCTCCTCGGCCATCTCCAATATCATCAGGTAGAGGCTGTGAGACGCCAACACTGCCTGAGGTTCCTCCAAGCTCTTGATCCCCAGTCTTACCGCTTGGGCCCGAAGTGTTCGGTGCAGAATCTGCCACTTCTTCAAAAGTCGCGTTCCCATCCAATTCTTCGAATAGTGGTTCATCGGAGCTCATGGTTGCGGGTTCGGCGCCCATTGGATCTAAAATGTCTACGTTGGAATTGAATGTGCCGCCTTCGAAAAGGCCATCAAACTCATCGAGCGACTCGTCTAGTTGAACGTCTGCGCTGCCCAAGGGTTCCCCGCCTTCGGCTAGAGTTTCTGGATTGCGGCCGGGCGTAGTTGAAACCTCGTTTTCAAGATCCCCATCTGTTTCGCCGAAACCATCATCAGCTTGAGCGCCCGGTTTTCCGGGATCTGTTCCTGTCGGCATCCCGGCCGCTTGGTCGCTGCTTGGTCCAGCGCTAGGAGCTGCAGATCCGCTGCTTGATTGCGTGCTAGAAGACATTTGGTTTGGGATGGAACAACCAAACATAATCATTGTCAGGCCAGTTACAATGAGTAGTACTGTTCTCCGAGAAATTGATCCTAGCGCTTTATTGCATTTCATAAGCTCACCTCAACTGTTTTCCGCTTCATCTCGTCTGGGAAGTGGGAATGAGACGGTATGTGCTATTGCTTGTGGTGATCCTTCAATGAACCTCGGTCTAAAACGGGTTTTCAGGAGTCCCGAGCGCACAGTTTTTGTATCTTCGGTGGTGAGAGAGTCTGGAGGGTTGATTATTTCGATATCTCGTGTCCTTCCAGTTTCTGTAATCCAAAGCGATACTTCTAGAGTGTCTTGATTAACGGTGCCGTTTGATTCGACGAATGGGAAGTCGATTTTCTTGGGTAGGGCAAAGAAATCATTCCGCATTTGATCACTGACCTCGTCACTTTTCAGAGTATCAAAAGCGATTTGATATGCTGAAGCAGCCTGCTGCTTTTGGCCGAAAATAAGATACCAGTCTGCGAGTTCTGCAATCGCACTCGCTTGCTTCAAAACGTCAGTGTCGCTTTGCTGAATTATCGAGTCAACCCTGCTTAAAAGGGCGGCCTTTCCTCTCCTGTAATAAGTATGCGTTGCTGCTGAAGGACTGGCTGCTTTTACTGAATTTCCCGTTGTAAATTCAAACCCGGTATCAGTGGGAAGACCGTGACGTTTGATGTGGTTTGCTATTAGATACTGAACGGCGGCGAGTTTCCGAAAGTAATAGGGTGCCTCAGGATCTTTCATTGAAATGCTTGAATCAACTACCTTGGCAATCCGCAACGCTATAACCTCAGCAGCAACAACATGATCGAAGTTTCCTTTTGCTGGAGTGTCTTGATACCGATCGGTCTGCCATGTGAGAAGCTGATCTAGCACTGGTAACATCCTGGCGTCTTTGCTTCCATAATTTTTGCTGCTTACGCTGTACACGTTTTCCAACGCCTTCTGTGCCGCCTTGCTGTTTCCGAGAACGTAATCCAAGTCAGCAAGAAGCAATAAATGTGGAGTTTGTGACAAACTGTCTAACCCATAATTGATTCGTTCAATCTGTGCGCCCCGTCTTAAGGCATCCTGTGCGTCTGGAAAATTCCCTTCGTCTATTAGAGATTTCCCCAAATCCATGTAAACCTCCGACAACTGCGGATTAAACGCACTGCTGGAAGCCTCGATTCGGCCAATTTGCTCGAGAAAATCTGATACGCCAGGTTGCTCTGAAGCCATGCTATGTTGAGTCAACAAAATCACGCTGAACACCAATGCACGGCTGGTTGCATAGGAACCGGAGGTAAAAATCAACTGTTTCAGGTTACTCAAATGCATTCTCCGTGCATGGGATAGGCCGCGCCTAGGTCAGCGAAGTTACTCTTCGCCAATAATCGGTGCAAGCCCTCGCAGCTGCCTCAGGTGGAGCGATTCATGCAAACTCCTCACCCTCCCGGTACTACGCTCCCTAATAACGCATTGGTTTTATTACGATGCAAATCTGTTTGTTGTGGACTTGGATCAAACCAGTAATACTCGTTATTCATCAAACCAGACTAGCATTTACAGCGTAGATCGTTATCATGGCCCCGACAATTGAGACAGTCAACTTTTCAGTGCACCAATAGAAGGAAAACCTAGTGACGATATCTTCTTTCAAACCTCCGCGCAGAACTCTCATGGGACCGGGACCGTCGGATGTAAGCCAGCGAGTTTCAGAGGCTATGGCAAGGCCTACAATAGGACATTTGGATCCTTATTTTATAGGCATGATGGACGAGATCAAAAGCCTCTTGCAATATGCGTTTCAAACCGACAACGAGCTTACTTTTGCAGTTTCAGCACCGGGATCTGCGGGGATGGAATGTTGCTTTGCAAACTTAGTAGAGCCCGGAGACACGGTCATAGTTTGTCAGAATGGTGTTTTTGGATCGCGAATGAAGGAGAATGTTGAACGCTTTGGTGGCGTGGCGATCATGGTTCAGGACGATTGGGGTCGGGCAGTGGACGAATCGAAGCTAGAAGCGGCCCTTGAAGCAAATCCTGAGGCTGTTTTAGTCGCATTTGTGCATGCAGAAACATCTACCGGTGTGCAATCTGATGCAGAGAAGCTGGTTCGGTTGGCGCACGATCACAATTGCTTGACTATTGTGGATGCTGTTACCTCGCTAGTAGGGACGCCAATCTATGTTGATAAATGGGGAATAGATGCCATTTATTCAGGTTCGCAAAAGTGTTTATCTGCGCCTCCTGGTTTATCGCCTGTCAGTTTCAACGACCGAGCTGCTGAAAAAATAAGGCAGCGAAAGAGTCGCGTGAAAAGCTGGTTCTTGGATCTCAATCTGATAATGGGCTACTGGGGTGAAAACGTTAAGCGCGCCTATCATCATACTGCGCCCGTGAATAGTCTTTATGCGCTGCACGAAGCACTCGTGGTGGTTCAGGAGGAGGGGCTCGAGAATTGTTGGATTCGCCACAAAAAAAATCACTTGAGGCTAAAAGAAGGTTTGTCGTCTTTGGGTATCACTTTTATCGTTGACGAGCAACATCGATTGCCACAGCTCAATGCAGTTTCTATACCGAACGGAGTGTCCGATTCGTTGGTCCGTGGGCGGCTACTTAATCAATACAACCTGGAGATAGGAGCGGGTCTAGGCCAACTTGCCGGCAAGGTTTGGCGGATCGGCCTGATGGGCCATGCCAGTAGTGCTAAAAACGTTGATTACTGCATCAATGCGCTGGCATCGGTTTTAAAGAAAGCTGCTTAGTCGGGTATGGAAGCCGCCGCAGATCCATTGGCATCGGAATGAAAAGTAGATATGACATCTAGCAACACTCTTCCGACTTGCTCCAAGCTATCTTTACTACAATTTTCTATGGTGTCATGACTCGTGTGCCAAGTCCTCGGAAAAGGGTAATGAATCAGGTTAATTACCGGTATTCCCATAGTCAAAAACGGCACGTGGTCGTCGATGATGGCTGCACCAAACTCATCTTTAAAGACCTCTGCTCGCTGACGCCTGGCACTCTCCCAAACTTTGTCGATTATTTCTGGTGCCGCATTGAATGAATTTATCTCTTTCGGAATTCGTAGGTTTTTATCGCAGACCATGTCTACAATTATGCCTGCATTTGGTCGATAATCAGGATTTTTCTCAACGAAAGTTTGTGCTCCTATCGAGAAGGGTAGGCCGTTAATGCCGCCCATATCCTCCAGATCGAAAAATATCAAGTCCACATCGACTGCCTGGCGACTGTTTGAAAGCAAGCGCCCCAATTCGAGCAAAACGGCTACGCCAGACGCTCCATCATTTGCTCCCAATACAGGGGAGTCACGTTTAAAATAGTTTCGATCCCTGTCAGCTAGTGATCTTGTATCCCAATGCGCTCCGAGCATCAACTTCGGTCGAGGACCTTGACTCCTGCCTGAAAAATTTGCGAGTAGATTATGTCCTCTGTAGCCGAGAGCCTCGAAGGGCAAGATTGTAATGGAATCTGTATAAGGCTTAAGTGAATCATGTATGAATTGGAGCGTGTTTTCCTTTGATTTCACATTTTTTGGTGAACGAGGGCCAAATTCTACTTGCTTTCGAATCAAGTTCATTGTTCGTTCGCCACTAAATCGGAAAGTGTCCGCTTCGTATCCGTGTGCATGGAAGGGAAAACTAGAGATTAGTTGGTATAAGGAAAGCAAAATCAGAGCGGAAACTTTTTTGTTGCGATTCAATGTTTTCATCATAGGCAGATTCAGAGTGCTCGTTCCAGCAATAGACTATCGTAGTTATTTTGCGATAGTTTGCGTTGGGCTAATTTAGCCTTATTGTTTTCTAAGAATGGCCCCACAACTACTCGATGCCGAGTTTTACCAGAGTTTAGTTTGACTCGCTCAATTGAGGCTGTCAGATTCAATAGCAATAGTTGTGCTCTTAAACTATCCGCATCTTTCTCAGACTTGAAGGAGCCTGCTTGGAGAACGAAGGAGGTGGGTTTTTTTTCAGTGAGAAGAGCTTGACTCGGATTCTCGTCTGGAACCGTTATTTTCGCTGTCTTCAGGGTATCGATAAAGGTAAAAGTTAGCTCGCTTGCTTGATCAGGAACAGAAATCTCGGCAGCTTTCTCTGCCAATTTCGACACTATTTCTGTTTCAGAAATAACTGGCCTGTATATGTACATGACACTGGCGCCGACCGAGATGCCAAAGAAAAAAATCAATACCAAAGAAGTGCTGTTTGAGGGCTTTTTGGACCCATGGCGTTTTGCTGAGTTTTTTTTTCGTGACATTTATATAATCCTATTAGGCTGCCGATTGTAGATTACTTAATTACTTTAGGGTAAAAATTCTCATGCTGTTTAAGATAGCACTTCAAAATTCTTGGGGATCAACGTCGATACACCAGCGAACGCTGTGATCAGATTCTAAGTTTCGAGCTAATTTGTCCAACACACTGTTTAAAAGTTTACGATTTTTGCATTCAATGCGAAGAATGTAGCGATATCTTCCTGATCGACGTTCCAATAGCGCTGGCAATGGACCGGTATAGTATAAAGCTTTGGAAGATTTTCTAATGCTGTCGGCGGTTGCTTTTGCCAAAAGCAAAAATCTCTCGGCTCGTGAGGCTAGTCTCGATTCTGCCCTGACTAAAGCCAAATACTGGTATGGCGGTAGGTCAACCTTTCTCCTGTGAGCTAGCAGCTCCCGTGCGAACGGCCCATAGCCTTTTCCTAACAAAATCTGCAACACGGGATGATGGGGTTGGTAACTCTGAACTAGCACATTACCAGGCAGCGTGCCTCGCCCACTCCTGCCGGCTACCTGCGTCAAAAGCTGCCCCATTCGTTCCGTGGATCGAAAATCTGGACTCAGTAAACTGGCATCGGCATCGACTATTACCACCAACGTTACATGTTGAAAATGATGCCCTTTTGCAAGCATTTGGGTTCCGAGGAGGATACATGGGTGACCTTTCTGAGCAGTCTGTATTACCTCCAGCATATGCCCGCGTTTTTTTGTTGTATCTCGATCAACCCGAAGTATCTGGGTTTTTCTAAACCGATCTTGAAGCATGAGCTCACTGCGCTCGGTGCCTTCTCCGCAAGCAATCAATTGGCCTGAGCCGCATGCAGGACAACCTCTAGGCGGATTTGATCTAGCCCCGCAATGGTGGCATATCAGTTGATTGCAGCTTCGGTGCAGGGTCATTTTTGAATCGCAATATTTGCACTCGGCAGCCCATCCGCACTGCTTGCAGAGCATGACAGGGGCGAAACCGCGCCGGTTAAGGAAGACTAAAACTTGTTCCGACCTGTCGAGAGTATCCGCAATTGAGGACAATGTTGTTTCTGCAAAACCAGATTCGATTTTTTCTTGACGCATGTCAATTGTCTGCCACTTTGGCACTGCTGCTGAACCAGCTCTTTTCGTCAGCATGAGGTGTCGATAACGTTTTTCGTCACAATTTCTCAGTGACTCCAGCGAGGGTGTAGCAGAGCCAAGAAGAACTGGAATGTCCTCATATTGCGCTCGCATCACCGATAAATCTCTCGCGGAATATCTGAAGCCGTCTTGTTGCTTGTATGAGCTATCATGTTCTTCGTCCACAACTATCAATCCAGGCTTTTTCATTGGCGTGAAGACTGCAGAGCGAGTGCCCAAAATAATTTTTACTTCTCCAGAAAGCGATTTGGCCCAACCTTGCAGTCTTTGCTTTTTAGTTATTCCGGAGTGCAAAACCACTATTGGTACATTAAAGCGGCTGTTAAACCTCCGTTCTGTCTGCGGCGTAAGATTAATCTCAGGGATTAACACAAGTGCTTGTTTTCCCATCAAAAGAATTTTTTCTATGCATTTTAGGTAGATCTCTGTTTTCCCACTTCCCGTAACCCCATCGATTAACCAACAATTAAAATCATTGAGAGTTATTGCATCTAACACAATCTGTTGTTCTTCGTTAGGTTCTCTCGGGTTACCAACTAAAATGTCATCAGCGACTCGCTCGTCCTCTTTATATTTTAGCTGTGCATAGCCTCGTTCTTCTAATTTTGAGAGAATAGATCGGGAGAATTGTTCTAAAATAATACTTTCTTTTATGTCGATTTTACTTTTGAGCATTTTGAACAAAGAGCATTGTCTCGGTGTCGAAATCAACAATTCTTCACCGGAGTCAAGACCTTTTTGACTTAAAGACCAATATCGTTCTCGGAGTTCAGGCAATGGCTCCCCATTCCTAAGGAGTATCGGCAACGAGTGAAACAATGTTTCTCCGATTGGGAACTGGTAATAATTGGAGGCCCACTTGAAAAGTTTCAGCAGTCTGCCCGATAAGATAGGTTGATCGTCAACAAACTCTGTGACGTCTTTTAGCTTTTCCGGCACTATATCGCTATGGTTTGTGATTTCTATAATCATTCCTATTATCTGTCGGCGACCAAAAGGCACCGAGACCCTCATGCCCGCGACTAGCGAATTGGGAACAAACGCGCAGCTCTCTTTGACTTTGTAGTCAAATAACCTGCGAAGGGGAGAAGGCACTGCCACTCTAACTATGGTTTTATGGGAGACTGGCATAAAAACTCACTAAAATTTTTGTAACTTATAGAAATTCTGTTAAACTCCGCGCGCTCTTGAGACTGTTAGTTGAAGCCTATCCCTTAGCCCCTTCTTTCCTGAGGGGGGCAGCAGCCGTTTGGAGTATATGATGAAAACTGATATCCACCCAACATATCATGAATTGACAGCGACCTGTAGTTGTGGAAACGTGATAAAAGTTGGTTCCACTCGATCAAAGAGTATCTATCTTGACGTTTGCTCTGAGTGCCATCCTTTCTATACCGGCAAGCAAAAGGTTCTCGACACGGGTGGTCGTATAGACCGGTTTAACAGACGTTTTGGCGGCAAAAAGAAAGTCTGAGTTACGTCCCACTAATGCTAAGTGTCGGTTCATCTTTTAATTGGCTGACACGTCCGTTACTTGGGCTATGTTTAGCCATTTACTCTTTAGTCTTAGGGGTCGAGCATCTGTAATAAGCGTTAGACTCAGACATCTCATTTTTGGGTCTCCTTTTTGGTTTTGTCTCATAATTCAAATTTATTGGCCATTCCGAGTAATGATATTTTTCTAGCGAAATTTTTGGTTTTTTTGGCGTGCGCTTGATAGATAGGAGTACAATAGACAGTCTTGGGGCAGTTTTTGGAGCATTAGCTTGGACACTTTGTGCAGGTTTGTCAGAGTTATATTGGTTCTGGGAGCTTTTATAATTGGTGCGATCTTTGCTCTATTCAACAATCATCCTGTAAGGCTTAATTTTGTGTTTTTCGAGTCTGCACCTCTCAGTCTGGGGTTTTGGCTGTTAATTTTTCTATTCCTAGGCTCTATACTTGGTATTGGATCAAGCTCGATCATATTGATCCGTTATAGACGATTGATAGCTAAAATGAAAAACAAAGTTTCCGAGTGAACTGAAAGCATGGATGAAGATAATAACAAAATTATTGTGGCTTTAGATTTCTCAAATGCAGGTGATGCGCTGAGGCTGGTTGATCAATTATTGCCCAGCGAGTGTCGTTTGAAGGTTGGTAATGAGCTATTCACTAGCGCGGGGCCCTCTTTTGTTAGCCATCTAGTCAGTCGCGGTTATTCAGTTTTTTTGGATCTCAAGTTTCATGATATTCCTAATACAGTTTCGAGAGCCGTGTGTTCGGCCGCTGAACTCGGTGTTTGGATGACCAACGTGCATGCATCCGGAGGCGTCAGGATGATGACGTTGGCGAAAAAAAAGCTAATTGAACAGGGTAGTGACATGCTTCTGATCGGAGTTACTGTTCTTACAAGCATGGATTCGGCTGAATTAGCAGAGACCGGTGTCTGTTCGAATGTAGAGCAGCAGGTCCTGCATCTTGCGAACCAGGCTAAAGAGAGCGGACTTGATGGGGTCGTATGCTCTGCCAAAGAAGCACGATTATTGAGAGTAGAAATGGGCACAAACTTTACGCTAGTGACCCCGGGGATTCGTCTTCCAGGTGACAACAAGGATGATCAGTGCAGAGTGATGGAGCCAAGTGGAGCAATTGAAATGGGAAGTAATTACCTCGTAATAGGAAGAGCAATAACCAAGGCAGAGGCCCCGCTAAAAGCACTCAGGAAAATATATCAGTCGCTGGCATAAATCATTGAGAACTCTCTCAAAGAGTCTTAGCAGCTTGGTAGATTTTGTATCTGACCTCCCTAGAAAAAATTTGTTTGATGCGTCTAAGAACCAATTTCTCCTCAAGGTCTAATCTTAAATCGCCCCTCAAGTATTTTAACTCCAATCCATCCTGATTAATAATTATGCGGTACATGGCGCTAACCCAGTGTACCCTTCCTCGATTATTCAGTTCCACCCTTCCCACTTCACTATGGAACGCGCAGTTCCATTCGACTTTGGGAGGCATATTAATATATATATAGTTGATAATTGGGCTGGACATTTTTTAATTAGATTTCTTCAACTAAATAACGGTTGGCCGACACCAGGATACGGAGGATTATAGATATTTTATTCTCCAGTTTGAAGCGCCTTTTAGTTGAACGAGAATGTTTGCTTCGGATTTAGGTATGTCCAATGATTTATTACCTAATGTTTCAAAGAAAGAGTTAATTTTACTTCGATATTATATGTGTTTGACTGAGTGTTTTCGTTATCATGGACAGCGAATTGAGAACGGTAACCAAAATGGTAAAAAAGTACGTCACTTGTTCACTATATAAGTTTGTTGCTTTGGATAATTGTGAGATGTTGCGAGAAAGCATCCTCAATGAGATGAAGCTAAACGATCTTCTCGGCACCATTTTATTAGCGGAGGAGGGAATTAATGGAACGATCTCAGGCGCTGGGTCTTCTGTCGATGGGTTTGTTGAGTTTTTATCACTCCTGATCGGGAGTGATGATATTGATACTAAGAGATCGACTCATGATGAGGTCCCTTTCTATCGAGCAAAGGTTAAATTGAAACGGGAAATTGTTTCAATGGGGGTTGAGCATATCGATCCGAAGCAAACTACAGGAATCCGAGTTGATCCAGTTCATTGGAATAATTTAATTAATGATCCGGAGGTTCTGGTAATTGATACCCGAAATAGCTACGAAGTGGGCATAGGTACATTTAAAGATGCCGTCAATCCCAACACAAAATCTTTCAGAGATTTCCCTGAATGGGCTCATAATAATATAAATCCTCAAAAACATAGTAAGGTTGCAATGTTTTGCACCGGCGGAATAAGGTGCGAGAAGTCATCAGCGTACGCTAAGAGTATAGGTGTTAAAGAGGTTTATCAACTTGAAG
>CAJWMT010000014.1:0-36727 GCA_913044275.1 uncultured Cellvibrionales bacterium | reverse complement strand
CACCTCATCATGCCAGGCTTGGTTAATTCACAAGTATGCGCTTCGATGAGACTGCTCAAGGGCTTAACCAGCGATTTAAAACGCCAAACTTGGTTAACAGAGTATGTTCGTCCTCTAGAGCAAAAGATTTTAAATGCAGATTTTGTGAAAGACGGAGCAAAGCTTGCCATTTCAGAAATGATAAAATCCGGGACTACTTGTTACGCCGATATGTATTTTTTTCCAGATGTTTCGGCAGCAATCGCTCGTGAAATTGGAGTTCGCAGTCAAATAGGATTCCCCGTATTTGATGAGTCCTCTGGACGAAGTGCGGACTCTTATATTCATGAGGGTTTAAAGCTGCATGATTCCTGCAAGAATCAACTTCTTACAAAAATAGCTTTCGCCATCGATTCAATAAATATGCTCGATTCGGAGACACTAAGCCTGATAGCCACTTATGCCAACGAATTAGACCTCCCGATCCGCATCCGTATGCATGAAAATGCAAGCGAAAAGCCCGTCTCAGTGAATCGCTTCGGATCCAGACCATTACAACGATTGATCGAACTTGGCATGCTGCAACCTCAAACACAATTAGCCCATATGATTAAAATCGATGCTCATGATATCCAGCTACTAAAAAACAATGGGTGTCATATAATTGCATGTCCCGAGTCAAATCTAAAGCTAGACAATGGTTTTTGTCCGATCGAAGAATTACTCCTTCATGGAATAAATGTCGGGTTGGGAACTGAGAGCTCAGCATGCAATACTTCATTGGACTTGCTCGGTGGCATCAAAATAGTAAACCTTCTGACAAAAGGGTTCTCGAAAGACTCCTCGTTTTTCGACGGTCATAAATCATTGCAAATGGCAACGCTGAATGGCGCGAGAGCGCTGAACTGGCAAGATCAAATAGGAAGCCTAGAGTCTGGCAAATTCGCAGATTTCATAGCAATTGATATCAGAAATATCGAATGTTTTTCGACAACTAATATGGCATCCGCGATCGTTTATGGCTCTTCGGGATCTGATGTTAGTCATTGCTGGGTGGGCGGAAAAGCATTGATGGAAAATAGCGTGCTCAAAACTATCCGCGAATCAGACTTAGTAAATATTACAGAGAAATGGGGCCAAAAGCTGCACTTAGCGCGAAGCACTCTGAAAGGCAATCGCAACTGATGAATTTAAACCTTACCGAAGTTGAAAAGTTCGATAGCCTTGCGAGCCAATGGTGGGATAAGCAAGGAGAGTTTAGGACATTGCATGACATTAATCCGCTTCGAGCCAACTGGATCGATAACAAGTGTCCAGTTGCAGGTAAGCGATTATTGGATGTGGGTTGTGGTGGCGGCATTTTATGCGAGTCACTAGCTCAAAGAGGTGCTGATGTCATCGGCATAGATGCCGGCAAACAATCTGTTAAGGTAGCAAATCTGCACAAACTTGAATCTGGATTGTCAATCGACTATTTCGTTTCGACCGCGGAAGACTATGCGCAAAAACACCCAAAGCAATTTGATGTAGTTACTTGTCTTGAAATGCTTGAACATGTGCCCGAACCCTCATCTGTGGTAGATGCTTGCGCCAAATTGGTAAAACCAGGTGGGGCTGTTTTCTTCTCAACCATAAATCGAAACCCAAAATCTTATTTTCTGGCCATTTTAGGTGCTGAGTATATTTTAAAATTATTACCAGTTGGAACTCATAATTATTCAGGCTTCATCCGCCCATCAGAGTTAACTTCTTGGCTGCGTAAAACAAAGTTGGAAGTGCAATCACTCACTGGACTCGAATATGACGTGGTGAGAAGAAGATATCGACTTAACCTTGGTAATGCAGATGTAAACTATATGATTTACGCAACGAAACCTCTTTAAATATCACCCGGAATTGCAAAAAATATGATTGATTTTGACGGCCTGCTGTTTGACCTTGACGGAACTCTGCTAGACACGGCCCCCGATTTTATTACGTCAGTTAATGCTCAATTAGCAATGCATGGACAAGCTCAGTTGCCCCACGAGGAAATCCGACTGAACGTAACAAATGGATCTGCAGGACTTATTCAACATGCCTTTGGCATCTCTCAAGAGGACCCGACTTTTGAGGAATATAAAAATGAACTATTATCGATCTACAGGCACCATCTTGCAGATAAAACAGTTTTTTTTCCAGGGCTTCTCGAGGTACTGCATGAGTGCAAAAACCGAGCTATTCCATGGGGAATCGTAACCAATAAACCTTGGGCTTTCACTGAACCATTGCTAACAGAATTGCACCTATTGGAGTTTAGCGCATGCACTGTGTGTCCAGATCATGTAAAAAAGCCTAAACCTGATCCTGAATCTATAAATCTTGCATGTGGCCTTATGCGCGTCAATCCAGCAAGATGTATCTATATCGGCGACCATGCGCGTGATATAACTGCTGGAAAAAATGCGGGAATGCGGACTATTGCCGCGCACTGGGGTTATGTCGACATCACCGAAGACATTTCCAAGTGGGGGGCAACTTGGATTGTAAAAAAATCTCAGCTTCTGAGGAGCTTTCTTTTTGGAAATACCGAATGTTGACCCCAGATCAAATCTGCAGATATGCTCCTCCTCCCAACCACCTTGAAGGTCGAATAATTTTAATTTCTGGAGCAGGCGATGGCATAGGCCGCGACGTAGCCCTTGCATGCGCAGAGCAAGGCGCAACCACTATTCTGCTGGGAAGATCCGTAGGCAACCTAGAAAGCACGTATGATGCAATATTAGAAAGAACTTCCCATACACCTGTAATTTGCCCCATCGACCTGGAAACAGCCGGTCCTGAAGAATACTCGCAACTGAACCTACTTGTGAATAATCAATTTGGCCGTTTGGATGGCCTTGTAAATAATGCGGGAATCCTAGGAAGCAGGACTCCGATGAACCACTATAAACCGCAAACTTGGGATTCAGTGCTAAAAATTAATGTCACTGCCCAATACATGTTGACTCAAGCTCTGGTTCCAACGCTGGAAGTCTCAGCTAGTGGGGCCTCAGTAATTTTCACAAGTTCTGGAGTTGGTCGAAGGAGTCGCGCATTTTGGGGGGCTTATGCCGTTTCTAAGTTTGCCATTGAAGGTTTAGTGCAAACTTGGGGTCAAGAATGTGAGAACTTGGGGTCATTCAGAATTAACGCCATCGATCCCGGAGCAACGCGAACAAAAATGCGTGCAGAGGCTTATCCAGCCGAAAATCCAGAAAAATTGAAAGCGCCTTCAGAAATAATGCCTGCATATCTTTATCTGTTGGGTGATGATAGTAAAGGCATCAACGGCCTCACTATAGATGCTCAACTTCCCGACAAACAACAAAGCTAAAACTGCCCTCTCTTTCGTGGCGAGCGGCGACCGTCAAACTTTGACCGACTTTCTTTGATGGCCTTGAATTGCCTATCAGGCCTTTGAGATGTTTTTGAAGAAACTTTGCACGCTGTGAGGCCCACAGACAAAACCAATTCTCTCACTTGATCAGCCTTCAACTCGAGAAAGTTGGATCGCCGGACTGCCGATGGCAGGCGCACCGGGCCGTATCTTATGCGCTTAAGTCTGCTCACTTTTGCACCCTGAGATTCGAAAAGCCGCCGCACTTCTCTGTTACGGCCCTCAAGCAATACAACCCTGAACCAGCTGTTGCTCGCTGACAAAGAGCCCTTCTCCAGATCAAAGTTGTGAGGAACTATAGAACTGAATTTAGCAACACCGTCCTCCAATTCAACCCCATTGGTCAGTCGACTGACCGCTGCCGCATCCATTCTTCCATAAACTCTAACCAAATATTCCCTCTCTATCGAAAACGATGGATGCATAAGTCTATGCGCCAAGTCTCCATAATTCGTTACAAGTAAAAGGCCGGTGGTATTGATATCCAATCGTCCCACAGTGATCCAACGTCCTTTGGTTAATCGAGGCAACCTATCAAAGATTATCGGACGGTCCTCGGGATCATAAGCCGTAGAGACCTCTCCTTCGGATTTGTTGTATATAAGAACTCTATTTAACTGCTCTTTTTGGAGCGCAACAGACCGTCCATCAACCAATATTTTATCATCCAGTTTTGCCTTATCGCCCAATTTCGCAATGGACCCATTAACAGTGACCCTTTTACCGGAAATCCATTTTTCAATTTCTCTTCTGGAACCCAGCCCAGCCGAGGCAAGCAATTTTTGCAGTCTCTCGTTCATAGGCCAGAAACTCTGAATGTGCCTGCTGCCGCAGAGCCAAGTAATTCAGCTATCTTTTTTGGACGCATTTTCACTACCGAACTCACCAATCTCTTGCGGGGCGAGGATCATGTCTGGTTCAAAGTCCATAAAGTTTTTGATTTCCTTGAGAGGTGGTAAGTCCTGCAAGCTTGTAAGATTAAAATAGTCCAAAAAGTGTTTTGTTGTCGAATAAAGAGCGGGGCGACCCGGGACATCCCTGTGGCCTATGATCGCGATCCACCCTCTTTCTTGCAATCCGCGAATTATGTCCGTGCTGACTGCAACACCACGCACCAACTCAATATCGCCCCGAGTCACTGGCTGGCGATAAGCCACCAAGGCGAGAGTTTCTAGCATTGCTTTCGAGTATCGCTTAGGTTTTTCCTCCCATAAGCGGCTAATCCAAGGCGCAAGCTCCTGATTGACCTGAAATCGCCATCCACTGGCAACACGCATCAGTCTATATCCACGATCACGACAGTCGTCTTCAATTTCTTCTATCGCAGCTAGTATTTGATCTCTCGGCGGTCTTTCGCCATCTTCAAAGAGTGCTTCCAAAAAACGCGCATCTAGTGGTTTTGCAGCTGCAAGAAAGGCCCCTTCAATTATCTGTCTAATCAGTTGAGAGTTCATGCCTTCTTTGCCACAAGATGAATACTGTCGAAAGGGTCGGTTTGAACAACATCAATAAATGATTCTTTAACCAATTCCATCAGAGCTAGAAACGTCACGACAACACCAGCTCTGCCCTCATTTACAGTAAAGAGGTTCTCAAATCGCACAAATGAATTCCGCACCAGTTTGTCAAGAATGTGGGACATACGCTCTCTTACCGACAACGCGTCAGAACTGACTTGGTGGTTTGTAAACATTTCAGCTCGCTTCAAGACACCACTAAAAGCAACCACCAGTTCACTAATGCTCACCTCAGGATAACATTTCTGCATATCTCGATAAGTTACATCCGCGCTAGCCTGGTGGGTATCGCGACCCATGCGAGGAAGTTCATCTATATCCTCGGCCGCCTGTTTGAAACGTTCATATTCTTGCAAACGCTGAATCAATTCCAATCTTGGATCCTCATCCTCGTCGTCCTCCGAAGAGTGCCGGGGCAAAAGCATTCGAGTTTTTACTTCAGCTAACATGGCTGCCATTACTAAATAGTCGGCCGCAAGTTCCAACTGAATTTCACGCATTAATTCAATATAACTCATATATTGGCGCGTAATAGCTGCCACATCAATGTCTAAGATGTCTAAGTTTTGCCGCTTAATTAGATACAACAACAGGTCTAAAGGCCCTTCAAAAGCCTCTAAAATAATTTCTAGTGCCTGAGGCGGAATATACAGATCCTTCGGCATGACTGATATAGCCTCACCCTGAATAACTGCAAACGGCATCTCACTTTGCTGTGGTTGATTGTATTCCATCGAATCTCCAATTGATGGATTATTCACCTTAGATGATGATTCTAATTTGATCACTATTTGTATCCCAAAATTACCTTATGTGATTATACTACTTAGCCTACTCTTGCACGATATTATTGATTAGATAAAATAAAATCACCTAGTCCCTGCCGAACCAAAATTGGAATATCATCAGTCAAATCAACCACGGTAGAGGGTAATATTCCGCAATAACCACCATCAATTATTGCGTCGACCTGCGCTCCTATGCGCTGCTTTATTTCATAGGCATCTGACAAGCCAAATTCATCATCAGGCAGAGTAAAAGTCATATTGATGACTGGTCCTGACAGTGCATTCATCAGTGCTTGGATAACAAGATTATCTGGAATCCTGACCCCTACAGTTTTTCGCTTGGGATGAAGCAAACGTCTGGGCAATTCTGACGAAGCGGCCAACACGAATGTAAATGGACCTGGCGTGAAAGTCCTAAGGGTACGGAAATTGCTGTTGTTTAGCTTGGCATATATGGCAACCTCAGAAATGTTCCTACAGAGCAAGGTAAAGTTATGATCCTTGTTGAGATTCCTAATTTTGCGAATCCGTTCCAAGGCGCGCTTGTCTCCAATTTTACAGCCAATTCCATAAACAGAATCAGTCGGATAAACCAGAATTCCTCCATCATTCAAAATTTCTGCCGCCTGCTTAATCAGGCGCGCCTGCGGATTTTGTGGATGTATACTGATATAGTGACCCATTACAAAACTCTGAACTTTTGTATGGCCTATTATCTCACAACTCGCTTGTCATTCGATTTTTTTATGATTACGAGTCATTATCCACCGATAACCCAGCAGCTTTGGGTAAAAATTTTAAACAATGAATGATCAGAATTCTAAGTCACAATTGCAGCTTGAAACGCATCTTGAAAAAAGTGCTGCACCTCAGGAAAGCTTGGTTCTGAACCTGTTGTTCAACCTATTGGTGCCCACAATTATATTGAAAACACTGAGTAATGAGGATTACCTAGGAATCAAGCTTGCAGTCATTACAGCCCTTGTTTTTCCTCTAGTATACGGATTACGAGATCTGATTAAACGCAAAGTATTTAATTTTTTTTCAGCCCTAGGTTTTATTAGTGTGCTACTCACGGGAGGATTAACCCTCCTGGAATTAGATGCCATTTACTATGCCATTAAAGAAGCATCTATTCCCGGTCTTTTCGGGTTGGCCACATTATTGTCACTAAAGACCTCTACTCCACTCGTGCGAACATTTGTGCTAAACGACAATCTGGTGAATATTGAACTCATCTACAAAGCGCTAGAAAAAAACCGACGCTCAGAGGAATTCGAAAGCCTGCTAGTCAATGGGTCATGTATTCTTGCCGGAGGCTTTTTTCTATCAGCAAGCTTGAATTACGTTCTGGCCATAGTGCTTTTGACTGCTCAACCCGGAACTGTCTTGTTTAACGAACAGCTAGGCGACATGATCTTTTTAAGTTTCCCTGTCATAATGGTGCCAGTAACAATAGTGTTACTCGGCAATCTTTACTATCTTCTGAACGGGATTACTCGCATCACCGGACTTACATTCGAAGAACTGTTCAACCTAAAAGACGAGGAAAAAACCGGACCTGATAGTGAGATATAATATTCAAGTGATTTAACTAACAAAGCATATCGTTAAACTTCTAGTTTTAGCCTTTTGAACTCCTGCTGCTTCGCTCATTTTTTAAAAAAGTGGCCCTACCAACATTCAAGCAGATATCGTAAACTCTCGTGCTAAAGTGCACTGGCGCTTTATTAGAGGAAATTTTTATGTGTGCAAATCCGTGCGATATCTATAACTTTTTAAGGGGTCTGCTGGGCTTTTGGAACCCATTAAGATGAAATATTTTACATTAACAAAATGTATCATATTGTGGTGCCTTAACACTTCGGTTCTTGCTCAAGAGAGTGGCTTGCCACAAGAACATATTTTAGAAAGAAACAGCACTCCACTTACAAATAAAGAGCGAGACGTCATCCACAGTTCCGCTGCCCCTGATGTCGGTCAGAATTCGTCTATTAACCCCGATAACATCGAAGAAGAAACTAATCCAGCAACTGCGAAAAACCTTAAAGCTTATATTACGGACGAATTTTATGTTCCTGTAAGGAGTCTTCCTGACACAAACGGCAGAGTTATTCACAGAGGTCTCAAAAGCGGTACTTCGTTGCAGCTGATTGAAACGAGTGATGGATGGTCTAGGATTAAAACCGAATTTGACTTGGAAGGGTGGATAGAGACTAGATTTGTTAAGGCTGATCCAATCGCAAAAGTTTTGTTAACGTTAGCAGATCAAAAAAATAAACAACTAGAAAGTCTTAATAATGAATTAGAAAAAGCAATTAAAGTTGAGCAGCCAAAAAAAGAGTTGGCGAGGCAAAAAATCGCTGCACTTTCTTCAGAAAACGAGAGGCTTACTACTGAATTAAAAGACTTCTCTTCGAAGACGGCAAGAGCAATGGCAACACAAGATCAAATCCAGTCATTAGTCAGTCACAATAATCTCTTAACGCAGGAAAACGATGTCCTCAAAGCGCGACTGAGTAATTTCGAAAAAGATGATTTATATCGTTCATTTCTGTACGGCGGATTGGCGGTTTTCCTCGGAGCTATCCTATCAGCCTTGGTGCCCAGACTCCGTGGCCGGAAACGTTTTCAAGAATGGGGTTAAGCTGCATGTCTAGGAAAACAAATTGCAAACGACTCGTTCCAATCACTATAACGCTTACTTTTTTATTGTTTTCACTCCCCACCATGGCTGAAAAACCTCTTGTCCTTCTGACAACCGAGAAAGGAGAGATAACACTGCAGTTGTTTCCCGAACTTGCGCCGAAGAGTGTCTTTGGTTTTTTGAACCTAGTCGAAGATTTCCATTATGATGGATTGATCTTTCATCGTGTGATAGAGGACTTTATTATTCAATCTGGAGGATATACCTTTGACATGACTCGTCGTAAGGCCGCCGCTCCAGACATAGTGAGTGAAGCCTCTAATGGGTTACAGAATAAACGCGGCACGGTAGCTTTTGCAAGAACCTCAGATCCTAACAGCGCCCGTGCCCAGTTCTTTATCAATCACCGAAACAATCCTTCACTCGATCCTAATTCAAAAAAAGCAGGTTACACTGTTTTCGGGGAGGTAATCAGTGGCATGCCAGTTGTCGACGAAATTGCCAAAGTGCCAACTGGCAGTTTTGGAGATTATCAAGATGTCCCCAAGGAGCCGATTAGAATTCTTAGCGCTAAGCTCCTTAATCCAATCGTTTGGGAGAAACTTAGACCGAGAAAACTTTCTTTTGAGAGGCCTATACCCGTGCCCTGAGACCGTTTGCTAGCCTAAATCGCTCACTTCTGAATGGGATACCAACCACTGAATGATCATACCTAGGACCCCCCAAAAGGCCATGACTGCGTTAAGCATAAACATTAACAAGATTGCTCTTATAAGGAATTCCCGACCTGGCAACTATCCTGATGTTGCAGCGTATGCAGAAAAATGCATCAACCTTGGAGCCGATGGCATAACTGTTCACCCTCGTCCAGATCAGAGACACATTCGCCCCAATGATGTCCGAGATATATCTAAAATCATAAGCGAATTAGACGGTGTAGAATTCAATGTTGAAGGCAATCCGTTTGCCGACCAAAACGGCGACTACCCTGGACTACTCAAGTTAGTAAAGCAAACCAGACCAGACCAGTGCACGCTTGTGCCCGATGGGCTTGATCAGCTCACATCAGATCATGGTTTTGATCTGGATGCTTTTGGAAAAACCTTAAAACCAATTATAGAAGAAATAAAATCCTTTGGGACTCGAGTGAGCCTCTTCTTAGATCCTGATCCACATCAAATCCAAAATGCGGCAAAGCTAGGTGCAGATAGAATTGAACTCTATACAGGACCCTATGCTAGCGCGTGGGGTAGCAAAAAACTCAGGAACATTCACAAACAGCATGCCAGCGCTGCAAAACTTGCTAATTCACTTGGATTGGGTGTTAACGCCGGACATGATCTCAATTTAGAGAATCTGGCTCATTACGCCACGATAGAGCATCTTCTTGAGGTTTCCATAGGTCATGCTTTTACGGTGGACTCTCTCTACATGGGACTTAGACAATCGATGGATGCTTACCTTTCTATCCTGTCCAGACCTCAAGATTGTTGAATCAAGATGCGAAATCACAACAAAAGTCCCAACCAAATAAATAAATAAATATAGCGACAGCATTTCGCACCAGGAAAAAAAGCATTTTTTGACAGTCTATTGACCATCTATGGGCGTTACACATGCTTGGAAGCAATGCAAGATAGATCGCTGGAGATTCATCGGCTTCATCTTGCCAAATCCAATCGAGTTAGCGGTATTATTGAGAAACTAATCGGATTAGCTAAAGATCGAGCTATTGAAATTTGCTACCATACGCGACATGAATTATCCCGAATATCCCGAAACAGCAATCAGGATCAAGGGGTAGCCTGTGACGTTAAACATGCGAACTTCAGACACTACTCTAATTCAATCAAGAAACTTTCTCTAGCCACTCAACCCGTTATTATGGCCCTAGACGGAGTTTCAAATCCCCAAAATTTGGGAATGATAATTCGTAGCGTGACTGCAAGCAAGGTAAATTCTATTTTACTTCCACTTCGATCTTGGAAACACATATCTCCCCTAACAATCAAAGCTAGCGCAGGAACTCTTTTCAAGAGTGAAATTCTTCGCTGCGAAGATTTAGCATTCGCTATTCGGGATTTTAAACAGAATGGTTTTAAAGTAGCCATAATGGAAAGCAATGCAAAAAAATCAATTGATAGCTTTAAAATTCCGGGGCCAGTAATTTTTGTATTGGGTAATGAGACTAATGGGGTTAGCAAAGAGGTCACCGGATTGGCAGATTATCGGTTAAGTATCGCTCTGCAACGAGGTGTTCAGTCACTCAATGTTGCAGTCAGTGCTGCTCTTGTTGCCTTCACAATGGCATGAGAAAAACCTAGGATAGTGCACTCGGCCTCAATCCCCATAGCGGAGATCTCCAAGCAGCGACAATCGCTAAAATAGCAGTCAGAATTGCTATGCTAGACAGCGCAATTAAAAAGTCGAAATTTTCTATGGCGATGCCGCACATCCATGCTCCCAAAGGCGTGCCACCAAACAACGCTAACTGGTAGATTGAAACTGCTCTCGCACGAAAGGCCAAGACAACATGATCATGGATAATTATGCGTCCCAAAGCCATGGCTAATCCAGAGGAAAATCCCCAAAAAAATACTGCTGGAAAGAGCAGCCAAAAACTCGGATGCCAAGCCACTATTAAAAGCAAAGCCCCTCGCCAAAAAAACGTAATTATCATTGATCTGCCGGGATTGGGAAAAGTGTTCACTTTTCTCATCACTCCCAAATTAGCTGCTACAACTCCAAGTATAAATACTGTTTGAATAGAGGCTAGCAACCCCGCTTCACCATTATATATGTGATGAGCTAAAATTGGAGTCGCTACGATAAAAGCGCCAAAAGGCAAAACGCCTGTAGCAAATACAATATATAGTAAGTGCATGAGCCTTGTATCATCTTTAAACAATGCCATGCCCTCACCTATCTCTCGGCAAAGATTCCGAGTTTCTTTGTTTTCAGAAACTGATTCAATCTGAGCAGGATGACTCTGCCGGATTAAAAGCGCTGTTACCCCAAAAAAACTCATTTGCAAAAGTATCAGGGTCGATAAACTCAAGTAGCCCAGTAATCCAGCAAAGAGGAAGCCGATCCCAAGAGCGACGAATCTTACAACCAAAGTCTTAGCGACTAACTGATGCATGGCTTTCGTTTGCGCTCGGCCTAAAAGACTTTCTCTTGCTGGTTGCGCAAACGCAGTAACCATGCCAAAGATAAGCCCGAAACCAATTACCAACTCAATATTTAGCTCATTGTTTAGTTCAGCAAAAAGTAGTAGTCCTAATGGGAAGAGATATGAAAGGTAGAGTAATGCTAGCCAAGAGCCTTGATGTAAACGATCTGAAATCACGCCAGCCGGCAAAATAAAAAGCAGATTTGGAATCAACATCATCATTTGTGCAAAGCCCAATTGACTCGGGGACCCCCCTAAAACCCCTACAATTATCCATGGATAAAGAACATTGTGTAAGCCGACCGCCAGGTTTGTAGTTCCAATTGCATAAAGATAATATTTAAAAGAAAATTGCATTTAACTCTTCCATTCGCCTGCCACCACGGTCGTGCTGCATACCAATATTCTAGTTCCACAATGAGGTCAGATAATGCTTCATTTAATAGTTACGTTCAGACAGTGTAATTCCGTTGCAATTTTAATGAGCTATCACTCGGTCTTGTGCTGTGGATACACATTGTGAGATATCAAAAGATCCGCAAATTCTCTCTCTTGCATTGTTGGCACCCGCAGCAGTTTAGCTTTCTCTAACTTCGAACCAGCCTTCGAGCCTACAAGCAATTGATCGGTTTTTGCAGAAATGGAAGATGAGACTTTCGCTCCCAAACTTTTAAGAATAACTTTGGCACCCTCCCTGCTCATTGAATCAAGATTTCCTGTCAAAACCCAAGTTTGCCCAGCGAGAGGACGGCTCGAATTTTCCTCGTCAACCTTATGATGACAGTTCAAACCGATCGAAAGTAATTCATCAATAACATTCATGTTTTTGGGTTCAGCAAAATAATCGACAATGTGTCTAGCGACGACGGGCCCAACACCTTCGATTTCTGTTAATTTCTCAAGTGGTTCAGTAATTAAAGCCTCTAGAGATTGAAATCGATTCGCCAAGATTTGAGCGCAACCCTCTCCTACCTCTCGAATTCCTAGTGCATAAATAAACTTGCTGAGACTTGTATCACGGCTAGCATGGATTGATTGAAGTAACTTTTTAGATGATTTTTCAGCCATTCTTTCCAAAGAACAAAGGATAACCAAATCCAAACGATATAGGTCAGAAAATGACTTAACATGACCTCTGTCCACAAGTTGTTCGACAATTTTATTTCCTAGACCTTCAATATTTATTGCCCTTCTCGATACAAAATGATTGATCGATTGCTTCACTTGAGCAGAACAACGCATGCCTCCTGTGCAGCGCATTGCGGCCTCATCGGGCACCTGCTCTATCACTGAGCCGCAGACTGGACAGTGCTGCGGAAATTCGATCAAACTGGCATTGGCACGTCGATATTTTTTTACAACACGAACTATTTTTGGGATAACATCACCTGCTCGACGGACAATAACAGTATCATCCGTAAAAAGATCTAAGCGAGCAATCTCATCTTGATTATGAAGAGTAGCGTTTCTCACGGTCACTCCCCCAACAAACACTGGTTCCAGTCTACCCACTGGCGTAATGACTCCAGTTCTGCCGACTTGATACTCAACTGCGACTAATCGCGTCATTTCCTCTTGAGCTGGAAACTTCCTTGCTATCGCCCAACGTGGCGAGCGCAAAACTGCGCCCATTCGCTGCTGTATTTCTAGACTATTGACTTTAATCACAATGCCATCGATCTCATAGGGAAGAGATGAGCGCTGTTTAGCTAATTGCTCATAGAAACTTTCACATTGGAAAATATTGGCTGCCAAATATGTATGGCTGTTTACCAAAAAGCCAAGCTGCTTTAAGTAAGTCAGAATCTCAAAATGTGTTTTTGGTTTGACCGTGCTTTCGAGAATTCCCAAACCATACACGGACATCACGAGAGGCCTGCTTGCTGTCACTCTTGAATCCAACTGACGAAGGCTCCCAGCCGCTGCATTTCTAGGGTTGACAAATTTTTTATTTCCCAGTTTGTCTGCCTCCGCATTCAGCAGCTCAAAACCTTCAAGAGGAATATAAACCTCCCCTCTCACTTCAATCAGATTTGGGAGGGAATCACCCTGTAGCCGCAACGGCACCGATCTTATAGTTTTTGCATTCGCCGTGACATCCTCTCCGATCATGCCATCCCCTCGGGTCGCAGCGCGCTCCAATACTCCATCGCGGTATAGTAGACTCAAAGCCACACCATCAAGCTTGGGCTCACAAACATAATTGACAGTCTCTTGTGTTTCTGTGCGCTCAGCAATTCTCCGATCGAAATCCATTAATTCATCTGAATCAAACGCATTTTCGAGTGATAGCATCGGAACGGAATGCGAAATCTGTGAAAATTCTGATAGTGGCCTGCCCCCCACTCTGTGCGTTGGGGAGTCATCATCTATCAAATCTGGAAAGGCATGCTCCCACGACTGAAGCAGCAACAATTTTCTATCATATTCACCATCGGGAATTACAGGGTCATCGAGCACATGGTATCGATGATTATGGTATTGAAGTTCTTTGACGAGGGTCTTATATGCTTGAACCGGAGGCGCTGCCATATATCTACTTCAGACCGCCATTGGCTTTTATTCACCGGCCTTTACGCGAATAAAATTGCGTGCAAGCTGTCGATTATGATCTATGGTTTGAGGTGTCATTGAACTCCGGGATTCATCTAAAATATTCAAATGCAAACTCGCCGAAATTACATTAGCAGTCGAGAGCATCTCGTTGAAAGCGCCCTCAGGGTGCTGGACCTCGTGAAGATTAACAAACATTGTCACACCGGGTGTGGTCATCTCCGTCATCATATCCAGATCGAAAGTGCCGGGATTCAAAATATTGGCCAAACTGAAAATAATTGGGCCCGAACCATTACCATCTCGATGAAAATGAAAAATACCCATGTCACCGAATCGAAGGCCCGCTTCCAAGAGCGTCGATAAAAGCTCCGAACCTCTTACAAATGAGTCTTTTTCGGACATCAAATGAATGATCATGATTTGTGGTTCTTGCGCTGCTGAGGGCTTTTTAGCCACAAGTTCTATGTTGGACCCCATCTGTGCCTCCGACAGACTTTTCGATTCCTCAAAAACCAGGTCAACCTGACCCTTTTTTTCAGACGGAGTATAACGCTCGCCTATATCCTTAGGACTAAGCAAAACATCTTCCATGGCATCGAAATCTATATTACGCACACCCACTATTCTTGAACCACCAGCGGGAAAGTCGCTACCAAATATATCATTCTGACCGTCCTCATATTTTGAATTTTTTTCTAAGCGGCTGGACGACATCTGAATATTTTCATAACGATTCCGCCTGAAACGACGAACCGCATCGAGTCCGATCGCAACAAATACGAGAACCGCCAAAGCGACCAAAATGTTAATTGAACCTAGAAGCTCCATCCTAACTCTTTCTCACCACGTCTCAGAACAAACTCGTATTGTAGTTGGCTAAATGGAAAACTAAAATCTTTTTATTCTACACTAGGTAGATGCCGAAAGTTTGACTGCTGCATTCACATCAACAGATACAATTTTGGACACTCCGGCTTCCATCATAGTTACTCCTACTAATTGATTTGTGGCTTGCATCGTGGTCTTATTGTGAGTAACTATAATAAACTGAACTTGGTCGGACATCTCTCGAACCACTTCAGCATAACGAGCAACATTGAGATCATCTAGCGGTGCATCCACTTCATCGAGCATACAAAAAGGCGCTGGATTTAGCTTAAAGATAGCAAACACCATCGCAATTGCGGTTAGAGCCTTTTCCCCACCTGAAAGCATATGAATCGATGCATTTTTCTTACCCGGTGGTCTTGCTCGGATCATTACACCTGTATTTAACAAATCGTCATCAATTATTTCCAAATATGCTTCTCCCCCTCCAAAAAGTTTGGGGAACAAATCTCTGATATTCATATTCAGCAGGTCAAAAGTGTCTTTAAAACGAGACCGTGTTTCACGGTCGATCTTTTTAATTGCTGTTCTAAGTGTCTCCAAAGCTTCCTCTAATTCTTCATTTTGTTTATCAAGATACTCTCTTCTCTCAGATTCAAGCTCATATTCTTGAATAGCAGCCAAGTTGATCGGGCCTAATCGTTGTATCCTGTCTTGGATCAATTGCAACTCAACTTCCTTTGCATTTAAATCATAATTATCGCCCACCGCCCCCAATAATTCCGGTAGGTCCGCATCTTTATTAGCAAATTGCTCCTCGAGTGCATCCCTGCGCGTAGTCAGTTCTCTTAATGCTAGTCGATGAGATTCAAGCTCTGAACCGTTTAAAGCAATCTCAGAATCAATAACGTTACGCTCTTTTTCTTGACCATGTTTTTGATATTCCAAATCCTCAAAAATTTTTCTAACAGTTTTAAGTTTTTTTTCTGCTGACAACCGTTCCGCAAGCATGTTTTCAAGCTCAATTTGGTGCTTTTTATAGAGGTCTTCATCATCGCCTTTATTTAATTCTTGCAAACGGCTAGCAAGGCGATCAACCTGTAATTCAAGTCTCGATGTCCCTTCAGAGATAGTGGAACGTTGTGCATCCAATAAGTTAACCTCCATAGCGAGCTGCTCTCTCTGCTCTCTGCATTTTGTCAGTCTTAATCGACATTGATTCATCAGTGACAAAACTTCTGAACGCTTCTCGTTTAAAGATTTACCCTCAGCACTATCCCTTTCAATCGCTTCGCATGCATCTTTAAAAACGGATTCGGCAGTAGTAAGTTTTTTTGATTCATTCGCAAGATTCCTCTGAATTTCTTCCAATTCAGCATCAGCGTGATGCTTGCTCGTCGTGTGCTTTGATATGCGCATTTCGGTGGCACTTCGCCTTGAATGCAGGTCGGCATATTCAATCTGCTCCGCATCGATATCGCGTATCTTTTGTCTAAAGAGCACCTCTAAATTTCTCAGTTCATACTCAAAAGCAGCAACTTTTTTTTCCGCTTGATTTATTTGATTTTCGATTGATTCGATTTTTTTGCCGACACTATCAAGCTCTCTTTTGCGTTGAATTATTCCATTCGAGGTATCAATCTCTCCGGAGACTCTCAACCAGTTAACGCCCAACCAAACACCTCCCTTGGTTATAACAGATTCATGAGCCTTCAAGCCCGGTCTCTGAGAAAGTGCTTCTTGAAGAGTATCTACAGCATAAACATGCTCCATAAGAGATTTGGCATATTTGTTTGAGACAAATTCGCTCAAAAATGTATTCTTATCCGTTTTATGGTGGCAAGAAATATCCTTCCCTCGATCTTCAATTAAAAGAAGCTCTCCTTCGTTAAAATCACCAACCAGCCTGGATACATAGTTAATATCTCCAACCAGAACCGATTGCATATATGGGCCCAGAACAGTTTCAACTGCCAGTTCCCATCCACTTTCGGCATCAAGAGCGTCGCCAAGCCGAGAGCATTGACCTAAATCTTTGCTATTCAGCCAGGACTGGTCTTGGTTTTTGTTTCTGGTGGCCTCTTGAAGTACTTTAAGCGAGGATTTTTTTCCTAGTAGCTCTTGATGCCGCTCACGTAAACCACTGACATCACCTCTGTATTGCTTCAATAACTGCTGAAGTTCAGATATACGCTCGGATGCTCTGTCGCGAGCGTTCTCTGTGGCTAGCCGTTTTTCGGAGAGGTCTTCAAGAGAAGTTTTTAAAGCACTTATTTCATCATTTTCAGCGTCAAGACAGAATCCTTTTACCTGTCTTGACAGTTCCAGTTTCCTGTCTGAGAGAGCTCTCATATTCTCCCCCAAGTGATGAATCAAAGATTGTTGTACCTCAGCAGTCTGTTTGGGCTCCAAAGACCGTTCATGGAATGCTTCCAGTTGTGTCTGCAACTCTTCGCTAGCCGCCTGCGCCTCCTTCAGCGCAGCGACCGCCTCCTTTTCTAGTTCTTTTGCTTCTAGAAGTTCTGGTTGTTTAATTTCAATTTGGCGATCGCATAAATCTATTTTTTTCAGATCTGTCTTTAGATGATCAAGTGCCTCTTTATAGTTCTGATCAGTCTCCAGCAATTCGTTCTTCCTTTCCAAATTTCTTGTTTGATGATAATCTATCGATTGCTCAATTTTGCCGATTTCACTTGTAATTTTATAAAATGTCTTCTGAGCCAGATCCAAATCATCGGCAATTGTTATTAGTTCTACTCGGTGCTTCTCTATCGCTGAATCACAAACTCGTCGCCTAGAGATGAGTCTTTCCTTATCCGTATCGGTCCGCTTAACGACAATCTGCTTTTCTTCAATCGCTCCGTCCAAATCACGCCATTTAATCGCTAATAGCTCCAAGTTTTTTCGTCGCTCTTGCTCCTTATATTTTGAATATTTCTCGGCTGAATTTGCCTGTCGCTGCAATCGGGATAGCTGCCTTTGCAACTCATCGCGAATATCTTTGAGTCGTTCCAAGTTCTCTTCCGCTCGGCTTATTCGGTTCTCAGTATCACGACGACGTTCCTTATATTTAGAGATGCCTGCCGCCTCTTCAACAAATACTCGCAATTCTTGGGGGCGAGCTTCTATAAGTCGTGAGATCATATCCTGCTCAATGATTGCGTAACTTCTAGGTCCAAGCCCGGTACCAAGGAACATATCTGTTATGTCTTTTCGCCTGCAATTTGCAGCATTAAGGAAATAGTTAGATTGCCCATCACGGGAGACTTTTCTTCGGACCGAAATTTCATTATAGGCCGCAAACTCACCACCTATTCGGCCCTCAGTGTTGTCGAAAACAAGCTCTATGCTAGCCTGGCCAACCGGTTTGCGCGCTCCCGACCCGTTAAAGATAACGTCCATCATTGACTCACCACGCAGATTTTTTGCAGAGGACTCGCCCAATACCCAGCGAACCGCATCAATTATATTTGATTTTCCACAACCGTTCGGACCAACCACCGCACATAAGTTGCTGGGAAAAGACACGTTAGTGAGATCCACAAAAGATTTAAAACCAGATAGTTTGATGGATTTGAGCCGCATTATTATCCTTTTTTTAACTGACCTGAGGCACTTTAAATATTAAACCTTAATCAGATAAGATTTTACACTTAATCCAGCCGACACAAAACACGTAAAAGTCTCAAGCATCATTTTAGCTAGTAGGTTGTTGCTTCCAAATAAAAACGTGGATACCCCACGTCTTTGAGAGGACGCATAGCTAAGGGATCTAACACGAACCAAATTTAGAGGATTAGGCAAGGTAAAACACTGCGGGCATTCAAATGGCAGCTCTGGAGATAATCCTATCACCCTCGTTCTAAATGCTGGCCAGAGCATTAAAAACGAGGAAAATCGTCTAGCTATTGCTTCAATCGCATACCCATAATGTCTGCACCGCTCTCCGACATACTGGATTTAGACGGCAACATTTTGTCATCGAATTCTACACCTGCCATTTCCCAAAATAATATTGCTTCTTCCACTTTCCCTCTCGAGAGAGCATCAATACCTTTTAACCGCAAAACAACCTTATTGTTGGGATCTTGTTCAAAAGCTTTATCAGTAGCATCACGCACCCGTTCAGTGAAATTGCCTTTATCTGCTAAAAACAATGTCTGCGCATGCTGCATCAAAAGGTAGGCGTTTTTCGGATCCAATTCCGATGCCTTTGCAAAATACTGTGAGGCAGCGATTATTTCGGACCTGCTCAAAGCAAATTCGCCAAGCAGGGTCCAATAAAATACATTTTGGGGTTTATGATGGACCCTTTTCTCCAAAAGCATGTATAGCTTCTCGAACTCAGTATCCATGTCCGAGTCTGTCGAGCCTTGAGCGGCATACTGCTCCAGTAATGACGCAATCTTTTCGTCCTCGAGCGCTCCGATGGATCTGTACAAACCAAGGCTAAATGATATAAGGAATAGGCATAAAACGGGCAGAATCCAAACGCTTCCGCTAGCTTTCACTCTGGAGTTTAAATCATATGTGTCATCAAGGAGTATCCGCTCAGCTTCTGTCACGAGGCGAAGATGTTCTTTACTCGTCAATTCGCCCGCTTCTAACTGAGATTTATAGATTCTGATCTGATCCTCAAAAATCTGCAGGTTTGTGGCTTCTCTAACATCTGGGCCAAAATAACGTTTTTTGCGAGACTTGCCTGCTATCCAGGGATATGCCAAAAAAGGGACCGCCCCAATTAGGAGTAGTACAATACCTCCCCAAATAGTCAAAATTTATGGTCCTTAGTGGACAAAAGTCGAGTTAACCTGTCGTTTTCGTTTTTGGATATCTGCGAAGTCTCAAACTCCAAGTCACCGCAAGATGCGTTGTACTTTCGCTGCATTTTGAAAGCAGCTGTGGATGCACAGGCTATTAAAATGAACGGTGCCACCCATAAAAACCAAGTCGAATAGTCTAATAGCGGACGATAAAGAATGAACTTGGAGTAGCGCGCAACAAGATAATCTTTAATTTCGTCATCACTCTTACCTTCCTCCAAAAGGCGATGAATTTGGCGCCGCAAGTCAACAGAAATTGGGGAGTTGGAGTCCGCCAGATTCTGATTTTGACATTTCGGACATCTAAGCTCCTCGATTAGTTCCTCATGCCTATCCCTAAGAGAATCTTTTGAAAAATCAATCAATGGCGATTGTCCTAGCGCCAATTCGCAACAGATCAAGGTTATTAAACTAATGCATACTACTCTAGCTGGAATTTTTGTCATGGCGTTATATTTCCTCTGAGCCGCTCACCAATTTCTCGTAGCGTTTTAAAAATTCATTTTCCCACACATCTTCATCAAGAACTCCAACGCGTCTGTGTCTCACAATGGAATCTGAGTCCAGCAAATACGTTTCAGGTGCTCCATAGACTCCTAGGTCTAAGCCCAAAGAACCCCTTTGGTCAAAAATACTAAAAGAATATGGATTACCTCGCTCAGTTAACCAGTTTTTAGCACTCCGACGATCATCTTTATAATTCAGGCCGACTATCGACACCCCTTTTCTGGCCAAATCGTTCAGCATTTTGTGTTCTAAGCTACATGCGAAACACCAGGTAGCCCAAACATTTACAAGCATCACTTTTCCTTTAATATCTGCCAAACCGCGGGTCAGTTCAGCATCCTCGAGATCGGACAAACTAAAATCTGGAAATGGCTGATTAATCAAGGCGGATGGCAATTCTTGCGGGTCACGGCCTAAGCCCAGCCAAAGAAAAGGTAATATCAAAACAAAAATTATCAGAGGGAAAAACAAAGTGGCTCTGTGTCTCATGCTGATCGACTCCAATTGTGTTGAGAGTTGGAGGTATAGGTTCCAAAAGCCTGGCCTCTCTTTTTCCGGTAACGTCTATCCAACAAAGACATCAGACCACCGATACCTATTAACAATGCCCCTAGCCAGATGCACCTTACAAAAGGTTTGAATTGAAAACGCACTGCCCAGTATCCCGATTCTAAGGGTTCTCCCAACGCCACATAAAGGTCACGAGATAGGCCCGCATCAATAGCAGCCTCGGTCATGACCTGTCCACCGGAGAAGTAATTTCGCTTTTCGGGGCGAAGAATAGACACCTCTCTCCCGTCAGCTGTTACAACAATATTAGCCCTAGTGGCCTCATAATTAGATTCCCTAACCAAGCTCAAATCCTTCAAATGAAATTTATAACCGGCTAAAGTGACGCTCTCTCCCGCCATTATGCGCATATTTTTTTGTGTCTCATAAGCCGTGCTCATGCCAACCCCTAGAACGCAAACTGCTAAGCCAAAGTGTGCTATGCACATTCCCCAATAGCTTGCAGTCAATGCGGCCAACCCGCGAGTCTGCAGCTTACTCACCAGATCTCGACAAATCGTTAAGGTTACCCAAAATACGCATATCAAAGTGAATGCAGCAGAGTAAGAATATTCTGGAGCTGAATAGACTTTTCCAAGTAGGGTCGGCAGGCCAAGACCCAGACAGAGACTCACAAATGCTGGCGCAACATAAAATTTAACCACACGGGAGCTGTGAGTTCCGCCCCAACGAGATTTAATTGAGAATCCCAGGAACACCATCAAAGCCAGAGACATTGGCACAAAGAAAAAATTAAAATAAGGTGGCCCTACTGAAACCTTACCCAAGTCGAGAGCATCGGAAATCAGCGGATATAGGGTTCCAATCAAAATCATTGACATAGACGTCACGAGAATCAAATTATTAGTAAACAGAAATACCTCTCGTGCGGCCCCTCTAAATAGAATCCGACCCGCGTGAACAGGCCCCCGGGCAGCGAACAACATGAGAGATCCAGAAATAACCGTGCCAAGGAATATCAATATAAACAGTCCTCTCTCTGGATCACTAGCAAAGGCATGCACTGACGTCAATACCCCAGAGCGCACCAAGAAAGTGCCAAGAAGGCTGAGCGAAAAAGTAAAGATCGCTAGGAGCAGTGTCCAGCTTCTAAATACTCCCCGCTTTTCGGTTGCAGCGGCGCTATGCATCAAAGCTGTTCCCACCAACCAAGGTAGAAAGGAAGCATTTTCCACCGGGTCCCAAAACCACCATCCACCCCAGCCAAGCTCGTAATAAGCCCACCAGCTGCCCAAAGCTATACCAAAAGTCAAAAAGGCCCAAGCACTATTGATCCACGGCCGACACCATCTCGCCCAAGCACTGTCAAACTGTCCACCTAATAATGCCGCAATGGCAAATGCAAAAGGAACTGCAAATCCCACATAACCCATATAAAGAACGGGTGGATGAACGATGAGACCAACGTCTTGAAGCAAGGGATTTAAATCAGACCCGTTTTCAGGTGAGAAAGGAAGGATTCTCTCAAACGGATTTGAGGTGATTAACAAAAACAGGCAAAATCCCACTGCGATAATGGCCATTACGGACAAGACTCTCGCCAAAAAGATTGGAGGTAATCGTCGGCAAAAGAAAGCCACGGCAGCTGACCACCCCGCCAGAATCAAAGACCATAACAGGAGGGATCCCTCATGCGCACCCCAAACTGCGCTAAACTTAAAGTGGTTGGGAAGAATTTTATTCGAGTTTTCCATGACGTAGCGCAAAGAGAAGTCATCATTTAAAAATGCTGTGGCGAGCGCTGTGAAAGAGATCAAAACAAATACCAAATGACCAAGAGCCAATGATTGACCAACTCGCATCCACCTCTCAAAACCGAGATAAGACCCCAGAATCGGGACCGTGGCCTGCAAAACAGCAAGACACAAGGCTAAAATGAGTGCGAAGTGCCCTAGTTCGGGGTTAATAGTCATAAGAGCCGTTCCGTTTACCCGAGATATACGCGTCACGCATGCCTTCTGCCACTTCTGGCGGCATGTAGTTTTCGTCGTGCTTCGCTAGCACCTGATTAGCCTCTACTACAAATTGATCATCAATGGTCCCAGTGACTATCGCAGCCTCGCCCTCACTAAAAAGGTCGGGTAATATTCCGTGATACCTTACCTGAATTTTTTTTACTCCGTCAGTGATGTAAAAACTGACATTTAGAGAATCATTTGAACGCTTTAAGCTATCATCTACAACCATTCCACCCACCCTAATCTGAGTCTGCTGAGAAGCCAAACCTTCGAAAACCTCGGATGGAGTATAAAAATAATTAATGTTCTGACGTAATGAGTAAACAATCAGACCCACGGCTACAGAACTGGCGAGTAATCCAAAAATAATGAATTGCAGTCGTTGCGCTCTGACGGGGTGCATTAGTCTGTCTCTTCCTCTCTTGGCTTCTTGTCAAAGTCTGGGGAATTCATTTTTAAATTGATCAGAAATTGTTTGTGCGACCAGATAGGAATAAAAACCATGGATATCAGAATAACTACAGAGATGCCAACCGCGAGCCATACATAGAGCCCGTGGCCGTCCATCCACAATGCATCGAAGAGGCTGTCGAATTGCAAGTTCATATCACGCAATCCTCAGAGACTAGCGACCTGACCCATCTGGAAGATTTCTCTCTCTGCAAGATCTCAAGTCTTGCAAAGAGAATTAAAACCAACACATAAAATAAGTAAAAACCACAAATCATAAGAAAAAGCGGTTGTAACATTTCTATATGCATCGTCGAAGAGGAGGTTAATTTAAGAGTTGCTGGCTGATGCAATGTGTACCACCAGTCCACCGACTTATAGATAATTGGTATGTTAACGGTGCCAACCAAAGCCAAAATAGCACTGGCCTTAAACGCTGTATCAGTGCTGACAAGCGCTCTTTGCAGAGCCATCACACCTAGATAAAGAAATAATAAGATAAGCATAGAAGTAATTCGAGCATCCCAAACCCAATATGTCCCCCATGTGGGCTTACCCCAGATAGCGCCAGTGAATAACGCGATAAACGTCAAAGCTGCTCCGATTGGGGCAGCCGCTTTCATCAAGATAAAAGACATCTTTATTCGCCAAACAAGCCCTACAGCACCTGCAATGGCCAAAACATAATAACCGACCAGCGCCAAAAACGACGCAGGAACATGCACAAAAATAATTCGATAACTTTGCCCCTGTCGGGCATCAGGTGGAGCCAAAAAGAGGCCCCAAAAGAGACCAATCGCCAATAATGAAAAGGCCAATGGTATTAGCCACGGAAGCCATGCGCCAGTAATCTCATAAAACCAACGAGGTGAGCCCATTCTGTGAAACCAGCGCCATTTTCTACCTAATTTCCTCATAGAGAATACCTTGTTTAGCCGCCGTTAGTTACGCGAAGAGCCCAAGAAGCCACGAGTGGACAAAGCACTAAGGCAATTGCCAGCATTGCTCCCATAGTGGCCAGAGGAGCGGACCAAGGCATATTAGCAACAGCATACGTAACCGTTGAGGTTCCAAAAACCAAGATAGGCATGTAAAGAGGGACCGCCAGCAAAGATATTAAAAAACCTCCGCGTCCCAATGAAACCGTCAGCGACGCAATCACAGCACCAACTAGGCTCAAGTATGCGGTACCTGCCGCCAAGCTGAGAATCATAGGACCATATGCATTATTTGGAAGAGCAAACATTAACCCTATAGCAGGCGATAAAAATGTCAGCGGTAACCCAGTGACCAACCAATGAGCAATGATTTTTCCCAGCACTGGGAAAGCCATCATATTGGGTGCTATGAGCATCTGTTCCAATGAGCCGTCCTCATAATCGAAAACAAAGATTCTTTCTATTGACAACAAACTCGCCAATAGAGCCATAATCCAGATAATACCGGGCGCCAACTCCGCTAACTTCTGAGGGTTAGGTGAGATGCTGAGAGGCACAAGTGTGCACACCATGCAAAAAAACAAGAGCGGCGCATAGGCTCCACTGTTACTCCTAATCGACAGAGACACATCTCGTCTGACGTAGGCCATTAACCCAGGATGAGTCGATCTAGCTATATTTGACATTTCCTACAAGCACCAATTTGTCAGTTCAAATTTACGAACGGGATGAAAATCAATAGGCTGATGGCTAGTAATCAAGACGGCTCCTTTTCGTTCTAGATGGTTTGCTATACATTGATTGACTGCTTTTATGCTGACTGAATCTAAAGCAGCCATCGGTTCGTCAAGGAACCAAATATGTTTCTCTGTAAAAACAAGCCTTGAGAGTGCCACTCTTTGCAGCTGACCTGCCGAGAGTTGGCCGCAAGGTCTGTGACATAATCCAGAATCAAATCCCATCATACTGAGCGCGTCGCGAACAACCCTGTTGTCCTCTATTCCATCAGCGGCAGCCATCCATAATAAATTTTCCTCAGCATTTAATGAGGACTTAATTCCCGTTTTATGTCCGATATATAGCAAGTCAGATAAATACTGGTACCGCACATCACTTGCCGACCGTCCTTTGTAATAAACGGCTCCCCGAGTTGGTGTGATTATTGTAGTTAATATCTTGATTAGAGTCGTCTTACCGCAACCGTTGGGTCCTGTAATATGAACAATCTCGCCTTCACTCAGAGATAATTTCACATCCTCGAAAATAATCATATCATCTCGTACGTACGAGACATCTTCAGCTACAAGGAGAAAATCATTTGGCAATGGAAATACCATAATTTATTTGACCGCAGCATTATGCCAAAAATGAGCGTGAAGATGTGAATCACGTTAATTATTCTTCAATACGATAGTGCATGTCAGTTGGGCCTAAATTATTATGGTATTAAATAAGTGGCGGCTCACAAGCATTATAATGAATTCGGGGATTACGGAGTGGGCACCAATGTCTTTCCTTACAATTGAGCTCAGGCACTCCTGAATAATTCAAAAGGAGAAGTTACAATGAAGATCTATAGGGTTGGAGGCGCAATTCGCGATAAGTTGCTAAATTTCCCAAGCGTCGAAAACGATTGGGTGGTAGTGGGAGCAACATCCTCACAATTAATTGATCTTCAATACCGACCCGTGGGCCAAAACTTCCCTGTATTTATTCACCCTACAACTGGAGAAGAGTATGCATTAGCCCGAACAGAAATGAAAACTGGGCACGGTTACAAAGGCTTTGTTTTCCATGCCGACCCCTCGGTGACGCTTGAGCAAGACTTAATGAGACGAGATCTCACGATCAACGCCATTGCCGAGGATTCAAATGGCAAGCTAATCGACCCTTATGGCGGACAAAGAGACCTGCGACTAAAGATTCTTAGACACGTATCCTCTTCGTTCGTGGAAGATCCAGTCCGTGTGCTTAGGACAGCTAGATTTGCAGCAAGATACCATCATCTCGGGTTCTCTGTGGCAAGCGAGACGATGCAATTGATGCGGTCCATTAGCGAAGGCACTGAACTGGATCACTTAACCCCGGAAAGAGTCTGGAAAGAGACAGAAACGGCTCTTCTGGAAGAGTCGCCCTATATATTCATTAAGGTATTGCGTGAATGTGGAGCTTTGAAACCACTTTTCCCGGAACTCGATCAGCTTTTTGAAGTTAAATACCGCAGGCGCAATAACGAGTACTCTGATCGTGGTTACGGAGCGTTAATCGCGTTAGAAAAAACCGCTAAATTATCTCAGTCGGGCCCTGTAAGATTTGCGGTCTTAGTCCATAGTCTTGGAGAGAGCATAAATGCAGATTGCGAATTATCGAGTAAATCGAATCGATTGGATTTGAGGGTTCCCATGCTAAAAACGCTTTGTGATCGATTAAAAATGCCCAAAAAGTATCGTGAACTTAGTATGAACTTTGCCAGGCACTACAAAACATTTTTTCTTGCGCAGCAGCTTGAGCCAAGTAAACTCCTTAAACTGATTTCGGCAGTTTCAGATAAAAGTTCAACGTGCAAGTTTGAAAATTTCCTGCTATGTTGCGAAGGCATCTCAGGAGATGGACAGTGCGATGGCAACGAAACGCTAATAGCCGGAAGATATGTTAGGAATGCAATCAAGATTGTGAATAGCGTCATGATCGCCAGCCCCAAACGAGACGGTTTGCAGGGGCAGGAGATTGGCCAAGAGATTCAAAAACTTCAGTTAGCAAAGCTGACAGAATTCAAAAAAAAATTTTCGGGGCGATAGCCATCACAGAAGAGGCATTATTATGGGAGGTTTCTCAACGGATTGTCCTTTAGTCCTTGTAACTGGAGCTGCTAAAAGAATAGGAGCCGCTGTATCTTGTCGTTTCCATGAGAGTGGGTATAGAACACTGATCCATTTCAACCGATCCGAACTGGAAGCAGAAGAATTATATGCGAAGCTCAATAGCTTGAGAGCCGATTCAGCATTTCTTGTTCAAGGCGATCTGAATGACCCGAGCACACTGGACACAATCGTTGAGGAAGTTACAAAATTGGGCAGACTCGATGTTTTGGTCAACAATGCATCAAGTTTTTACCCAACACCTCTAGAGGCGGCCAATGAAGGTCAATGGAATGATCTAATGAATTCTAACCTTAAAAGCCCTTTTTTCCTGTGCAAACGACTTGCTAAGGTGTTGACACAGAATTCGGGCTCAATAGTCAATCTCGCTGACATACATGCCTATCAGGCCTTGAAAGATCATCCCATTTATACTGTAGCCAAAGCAGGGAACATTGCCATGACAAAGTCATTAGCATTGGAACTAGCTCCGCATGTCCGGGTCAACGGTGTATCCCCGGGAGCTATATTATGGCCACAGCATGAGTTGGATGATACAGAGAAGCATAAGAAGGTTCTAGAAACTGTGCCTATGGGAAAGCTAGGCTGCGAGGC
This sequence comes from uncultured Cellvibrionales bacterium, assembly GCA_913044275.1. Lineage (GTDB taxonomy): Bacteria > Pseudomonadota > Gammaproteobacteria > Pseudomonadales > Porticoccaceae > TMED48. The sequence continues at coordinate 9,103 of CAJWMT010000014.1, read as the reverse complement.
CGACATTGCGGAATGCGTCTTTTTTCTCGCGTCAAAAGCAAGCTATGTAACCGGACAAACCATTAGCGTTGATGGCGGAGCCTCTCATAGCATATGACACTCGACTGTTGCCCTTAATTCGCAGTCTTTTTCCTGAGCTTATAAAATTTTTTTATTACTCTTTGAGGAGATAGTTTTCCCACTCCAAACAAAATCTACAGGCCATAGTTGTTGATCACCGCGGTCAAACTCGCGCCAATGGCGAGAGTAAGTCTTCCCAGTAAGTGGATGAATTGAATCGGGCGCAATTTCTGCCAACGGCCAGAGAACAAAAGCGTTAGTTAAAATTTCTGATCTCGGCAACTCAATGCCATCCTCCTTGATGACTCGGTCATCCATAACCAAGATGTCTACATCTAGCGTTCTCGACGAAAACCTCGATGCGGTCCGGTCCCGCTTCAAGTTATCCTCCAAGGTCTTTAAATAGCTTGATATGTCCCGAAGCTTATTTTCTGAGCTTAGGCCCAATACCAAGTTGAGAAAATTATCTCCAGAGAATCCTACTGACGTACTCTCGTATACAGAGGAAGTCGTGATTGGCGCAAATTGAGCTGATATCGCATCCAGTGCCGCCACAAGATTATGGTATGGACGGATGTTGCTTCCTAGACTGAGATAGAAATATGACATCAGGGCATAGCCCCCCTTTCGATAATTATCCCCACGTCTTCAGAACCTCTGAGTGCGCCTGGTTTGCTGACTCTCAACCGCAGCCATGGCACTGGAAACTCAACGAGCACTAACTGCGCCACCTCTTCAGCCATGCTTTCGATCAATTGAAATTTTTGCTCCTCCACATACGCAATTATTCTTTTGCTAATTGATTTGTAATTTAAAGCATATTTGATGTCATCAGTCTTTGCAGCCATCCTGATGTCGAACGCCATCTCCAGATCCATGCTTACCACCTGTTTTACTTCTCTTTCCCAATCATAAATCCCGATAATGGTCTCTACATGAAGTTTTTTAATATAAATTAGGTCCATGGTTTTTCTCCCAAAGGCGGAGCAAGCGTATCCACTGACCAGCGCGGAAAAACGTCAACGGCTAGATTATTTTTTTCTCCGGCCAAAAGACGTTGACAACCAGCATAGGCGATCATTGCACCATTATCAGTACAAAATTCTTGTCTAGCGTAAAAGACATGTGCTCCTTGTTTTTTTAAGGCATATTCTAATTTTTCTCGCAGTCGCTCGTTAGCAGCCACCCCACCTGCGATAACAAGCACTTTCAAAGATGTAAACTCAATCGCCCGAAGACATTTAATGACGAGAGTGTCTACAACCGCCTCTTGAAATCCAGCACAAATATCTGCGCAAGTCTGTCGATCTAAAAGCCCATTTTTTTGTCTATGCTTATCGATCAAATTTCGACTAAAAGTCTTCAAGCCGGAAAAGCTGAAGTTAAGTCCGGGTCGATCAGTCATTGGTCGCGGAAAATTAAATCTATTGACATCTCCGTCCTCAGCAAATTTTGCCAGAGCCGGACCGCCCGGGTAGTCGAGGTCCAGCATCTTGGCTGTCTTGTCAAATGCCTCTCCCGCGGCGTCGTCTAATGATTCACCCAATAACTGGTAATCTCCTAGGCCATGCACGCTCACCAGTTGTGTATGACCGCCAGATACCAATAGCGCAACAAAAGGAAATTCGGGACGCGTCCTTTCCAACATGGGCGCCAGTAGGTGGCCTTCCATGTGGTTAACACCCAAAACTGGGATTCCGAGAGCATAACCTAACGATGATGCAAGTGCGCCGCCAACCATTAAAGCTCCGATAAGGCCTGGTCCAGATGTGTATGCAATGCCATCGAGGTCAGAAAGCTCCATGTCACTATCCGAAAGCACCATTTTTATTAAAGGCAAAATCTTGCGAACATGATCTCTAGAGGCCAATTCTGGCACAACTCCCCCATAATCTGCATGCATTGCCGCCTGGGAATAAAGCCTGTTGGCTAAGAGACCCTCTTCACTATGATAAATAGCAATTCCGGTTTCATCACATGAGGTTTCTATTCCCATTATGCGCATACAAGAGCATTTCCTAATTAACTAAAATTATTCGATACATATCTAGATGACTATCATAACAAACATAACGACAACTAAGAATTTCTCAAACAAAAGATTTGACAGGAGGTACGAAAAATTTTGCATCTGCATTACGTTAGGTTTATCATTGCCGACCCAGACCATAGAGGGCTCTATGCCCCTTAAACTGGGGTTGACAGAGATGCTTCTTAAAGGAAACAAAACATGCCGAGCGTTCGGATTAAAGAAAACGAACCCTTTGACGTCGCGCTGAGGCGCTTCAAGCGCTCATGCGAGAAGGCCGGCATACTAGCGAAAGTCAGAAGTTGCGAATTCTATGAGAAGCCTACTTGGGAACGCAAAAGAAAGGCGGCAGCGGCTATAAAACGTAACCAAAAGAAAGTTTCCAGAGAATCTAGGAAGTTTTCTCGCCTTTACTGAAAGAATTGAAATAAAAAAAAACCCATAAATATAATATCTAGCAGCGTCAACAGGCGCTTTCTGTGTTTGGTACTCTAACAACGAGGCTCGCTTATGAACCTGAATCAAGTTCTATCAAACTCCATGAAAATTGCGATGAGGGAAAAAAATAAGCTGCGCTTGGGTACGATCAGATTAATACGAGCTGATATCAAACGCGTTGAAATCGACAAACGGCGCACTTTGGACGATTCGGAAATCATACTTGTGCTGGACAAAATGTTGAAACAGCGCCGCGATTCGATAAAGCAGTATGAGTCTGCCGGCCGCCAGGAACTTGCCGAAACCGAGGCTGCGGAAATCGCGGTCATACAAGAATTTTTGCCTAGGCAACTATCAAAACATGAAGTAAATGATCTGATTGAGAGTGCTATCCAAGAAAGTAAAGCATCCACATTGAAAGATATGGGATTAGTTATGGCAGCACTGAAACCCAAAGTGCAAGGGCTTGCTGACATGAAGGAGGTCAGTCTGATAGTGAAATCTCTTCTAAGTTAAGAGATAGCAATAATATAGGTTCCCAAAGGGTAGTATTTTTTTCCTCAGAAGAGAGTAAACTGAGAGTTTCGCAATCCATCTGTAGAGAAAATGGCAGGACGCATTCCCCAAAGTTTTATTGAAGATTTAATTGACCGAGTAGACATACTCGATTTCATTAGCAGTCGTTTGGAAATAAAAAAGGCTGGCAAAAATCATGTGGCGTGTTGCCCTTTTCACCAAGAAAAGAGTCCGTCTTTCACAGTAGCTCAAGACAAGCAATTTTATTATTGCTTTGGGTGCGGAGCGACAGGAAATGTACTGAAATTTATCATGGAATTTGATCGCCTAGATTTCCTTCCTGCACTCGAACTTTTGGCCCAGCATGCCGCTATTTCAATCCCTCAAATGGATGATCCGAATCGCCAAGAGGATCGCAGTAAACGAGAGATCTATTCTATTCTCAGTGATTGCGATAGGTTTTTCAGGCGGCGACTAAGACAGCATGAGATCTCTAAAGACGCAATTAATTATATGAAAGGTCGCGGCATCAGTGGGAAAGTGGCCGCAAAATTTGGAATTGGTTACGCGCCCCAGGGTTGGGATAACCTCATCAAAGAAGAGGGAAGCGACCGACAAAGACTTGCTCTTCTCGAGAAATCGGGAATGCTAGTGCACAGGCCTGATGAGAATAAGAGGTATGATAGATTTCGCCATCGGATTGTATTCCCCATCCGGGATCAACGCGGACGAACAGTCGGTTTTGGAGGAAGAGTACTGGACGAAAGCAAGCCAAAATATCTCAATTCACCCGAGACAGCAGTATTCCAAAAGGCACGGGAACTATATGGACTATATGAAGCCAGGAGGGCGTCAAATAGACTCTCAGAACTCATAATTGTGGAAGGTTATATGGATGTAATATCGCTTGCACAGTTTGGGATCATTAACTGTGTTGCAACCCTAGGCACAGCAATCACTGATCAGCACATAAAGAAGATTTTTCGCAACGTATCAGACATCATTTTTTGTTTTGATGGGGATCATGCCGGCCGAAGAGCTGCTGCTCGTGCTATAGATACAGTTCTCCCGCAAATGAACGACGGTTTATCGGCGCGTTTTTTGTTTTTGCCCGACGCAGAGGATCCAGACACTATGGTGCGCACATTGGGTAAAGAGGCATTTTTAGAGATGGTTGCAAATGCACTTCCTCTTTCAGAATTTTTCTATTCTCACTACTCCGTCGACATAGATACTTCGACTCCCGATGGTAAGGCAAAACTGGCCAAAGCTTGCGCACCTCAAATAAATAAAATTCCCGACGGAATTTTCAAAAAATTAATGCTTGCTAAATTATCAGAGCTTACGGGAGTCCTAACAAACGATTTACACAAATACTTGAAGTCTTATGAAGCCAAACCAAACCCTACAGAGCGCGACTCAGAAATTGACAGATCAATCGATTCTCCGGACAGGGAATATCCGGATTATTATCACTCCAAAAGTCAAAATTTCACTGAAGTTAGGCACGCATATCAACCGACCGAAAAAAAAATACTCTTTTCACCAATTAAATACCTAATTGGTCTTTTGATAAATTTCCCGCAGCTTATCTCTTATGCCACTGATACAGCACTTATGGAAAAATCCTCTGATTCGGAAATAAAATTGTTCCTTGAGCTAACAAAAACCATAAAAGACAATCCAGATTTCAATTCATCGCGTATTTTAAACTGCTGGAGAGCGGATCCAAAAATAGGAAACAAAGCAGCCTACATAGAATCCTTAATAGAGCACGAAATCTATAATCCTCAGTCTAACTCAGAACGCGACAACATTTCTGAATTTTGCGATGCCTTGAACCACATTCGATGCAAGCTGTTTGATACTCTCCCTGATAGTCTTAAAGCCCAGCATCTCCTCAAACAAGATGTTTTGAACGAAAAGGAAATTAAACAATTGCACAACATATATATCACCTTATCCGAGGGCATCGTATTCGATGGCGATAAAGACCTAAAAAATGCAATAAAACAGCGGCTCGTGGGCGACCAGAAGTATAATAAATAAATCAAATAAGTCTGGGACACTTTGGCCTTTTTCCGATATAATCACCCGTCAATTTTTTTCCCGAGATCCCACACAAAGGTAATCAATGACTGAATTGAACGATCAAAATCAGAAACAGCATTCCGGCATCAAAGATCTGATTGCTAAAGGTCGTGAGCAAGGATTCCTGACCTACGCCGAAGTGAATGACCACCTTCCGGAAGACATTGCCGACCCTGAGCAAGTAGAAGATATAATTCAAATGATTAACGACATGGGGATAACTGTTTTTGAGGTGGCCCCAGATGCCGAAACATTGCTCATGCTAGCAGGTGACAACACTCCCGATGAAGTCGCCGCCGCTGAAGCCGCCGCCGCGCTGGCATCAGTTGAATCCGAGCAACATCGCACGACTGATCCAGTAAGGATGTATATGCGAGAAATGGGTTCAGTAGAGCTTCTAACTCGAGAAGGCGAAATTGAGATTGCCAAGAGGATTGAAGAAGGCACCCGAGAGCTCTTAGCAGCCATAACCGAATGGCCAAATACAGTTGCCAGTATATTGGACAATTATGACAAGATCGCCTTAGGTGAGCGCAAATTAACCGATATCATTAGTGGCTATCTTAATCCAATGGATAATGTCCCTTCGGCCTTGGCGCAACAGCAGGCAGCCGAGGCACTTAAAATTGAGAGCAATGTAGACGGCAGTGACGAATCAGATGATGACACTGAAGATAATGAGCATGATGGAGGATTAGATCCAGAAGAGGCCTTCCAGCGTTTTGAAGCAATTCGAAAAGTGCAAACCAAAACTCAGCGCTCTATTCAGCGATATGGTCGGAATTCAAAAAGTGCAACCAGAAATATACTTGAACTTGCAAACCTATTTAAATACTTAAAACTAACACCCAGGTCATTCGATCCTCTTGTTATCAGAGTCAAGCAAACTGTCGAGGCGGTTCGTAAAGAAGAAAGGAGTCTAATGAACTTATTCATTCGGCAGGCCAAAATGCCTCGAAGGGTCTTTCTTAAAACATTTCCCGGCAATGAATCCAACTTTCAATGGTCGGCCGACATCATCGAGTCAGGCGTCGATTGGGCTTATGGAGTTGAACGAGAATTGACCGAGATACAGAGGTGCCAAAAAAAATTACAGAAGATAGAAAATGATACCGGTTTTAAAGTAGCGCAGATTAAAGACATCAATCGTCGACTAACAATTGGGGAAGCAATGTCACGAAGGGCCAAAAAAGAGATGGTAGAGGCTAACCTGCGTCTTGTAATATCCATTGCCAAGAAGTATACGAATCGCGGCCTCCAGTTCCTCGACCTAATTCAGGAGGGGAACATTGGTTTGATGAAGGCTGTGGACAAATTCGAGTATCGTAGAGGTTATAAATTTTCAACCTATGCCACGTGGTGGATCAGGCAGGCTATTACCAGATCAATTGCTGATCAAGCACGTACCATACGCATTCCTGTTCATATGATCGAAACCATTAATAAACTCAATCGAATTTCTCGGCAGATGCTTCAGGAAATGGGCAGAGAACCCTCTCCCGAAGAACTCGCAGAGCGTATGGATATGCCCGAAGACAAAATTAGAAAGGTACTGAAGATAGCGAAAGAGCCCATTTCAATGGAAACACCTATAGGTGAGGATGAAGACGCCAATATAGGAGATCTAATAGAGGATATTACTATAGCTTTGCCGGTTGATGAAGCCACCAAGAATAATCTCACAGAGTCGACACGAGGAGTCTTAGGTAGCCTTACAGCTCGCGAAGCTAAAGTACTGCGTATGAGATTCGGTATTGACATGAATACAGACCATACCCTTGAGGAAGTTGGTAAGCAGTTTGACGTAACAAGAGAACGAATAAGGCAAATTGAGGCTAAAGCACTTCGCAAACTTCGGCACCCTACTCGATCTGATCACTTGAGAAGTTTTATAGATGAATAGATTTTTCCACAGAAGAAATCACATGGGCCCATAGCTCAGTTGGTCAGAGCAGTCGACTCATAATCGATTGGTCGTAGGTTCAAGTCCTACTGGGCCCACCACTTATCCTATATAAATCAATAGTTTACGACTGTGTCTACTAAATCCTGAATACATATTCATACATCAGGTACAGTAGAGGTAACAGTTGATGGCAACATTTGTCACCGCCGGAAAAAAAACAAAAGCGATTATCCGTAAGCAGGGTCATCGAACAATATGCAAAACATTCATCAAGAAGACCGATGCATTGGTATGGGCGCGGAAAGTTGAATCAGAGATAGAACGAGGCGTCTTTGAGAACACTACTAAAGCAAAACTGACAGTTTTCAGTAAAGTTTTAGATGAGTACTACAAAAGTTGTCAGACAAGACAGCTAAAAGCACTTAAATTTATCAAAAGCCATTCCCGAATCATCAACCAACATATTGGTGATGTTAAATTATCTGATATAACCTCAGAATGCTTAGCTCAATATCGTGATCTTCGCCTTAAATCGGTCAGTCCAGCTACCACCAAACTAGAGCTAGGCATAATCATGCGGGCTGTTAAGCATATGGTCGATGAAAAAGGGTTTTATCTGGTCAGCTTGCCCAAGGTGTCTTATCCCAAGGTGTCTAATGCTCGTGACAGACGAGTATTGGACCATGAAATTGAACGATTGACTGCTTTAATATCAAACTGTGAAGTCAGAGTTGCTATTGGACTCGCCCTAGAGACCGGCATGCGCAGAAGTGAGTTAGTGAATATCCAATGGCAACACATTAACTGGGCTACTGCTACTATATATATACCCGTTACCAAAACTAACTCTCCTAGGGAGGTGCCATTAACGGCAAAGGCCTCTGCCCTACTCCGGTCTATGGCTACAAAAGATATCGGTCAACTATTTACGATCAAAGCAGATTCCATATCTCAATCATTTCAAAGAGCCTGTGCGAAGGTGGGAATCACTAATCTAAAATTTCATGATCTTAGACATGAAGCCACAACACGGTTATTTGAACTGGGATTAAACGTTATAGAAGTCGGAACAATCACAGGACATAAAGATCTGAAAATGCTTAATCGCTATACTCATTTAAGCGCTGAGAAGTTGGGTCTAAAGATCCAAAAACTTCAAGAGTAAGAGTTCATTAAGGTACTGATATAGTGTATTTATCATCCATCGTCATCAAAATTTCAAGCGTCTAAAGAATGTGCCATTTAAGCGCGCCAGGAAGCCGTATGATCATGATTTTCCTCTATTTTGGTATTCCCTATGAGTATTTAAAAAAGGCGTAAATGCGCTTATATTGGGGGTTTAATGGCACTTTATGATGTCCTTTTATCACGCAAACTAGTGATATCAATTGATATAATGTAAACTACTAATTTACGATAGATGAATAGGATAAATGCATGTTAAATTTCGCAGAATACTTGCATAAGTTACGCACTGATAAGCGTATTGGTGTGCGTGAACTAGGTCGTGAGGTTGGTGTAACGGGAATGCATATTTCAAACATGGAAAAAGGGAAATCTTTACCGAGTTCTGCTCTGATCGCGAAACTTGCAGAGGTCTTGGAAGTCGATGTTGATGAAATTTCATTTCAGGCTAACCAAGTTGCACCTGAGGTGACTGATGTTATTCATAGTCAACCAAAGACTGTGCCCAATTTCCTTCGATCAGCCAAGGATTTGACTCCTGAACAATGGGAGAAACTCCAACGGCAGGTTGAAGCTATGGCAAACGAAAACAAATAGTGTGAATATTGATTGGCCCAAGCTCAGTGATCAGGAGATTGAGCATAAGGCGGCTATCTTCCGTGACGAAGCCATTGGGAATCTGAATATATCTCAGGGCACTCCCGTACCTGTTGAACAAATCGCAGAGCTTCATCTTGGTTATGACTTTGATTTTGTAGAGGATCATGAAGCACTACCTAGCAATGTCATAGGTGGCATCGACTTTGATAGTAAAACAATCATTATTAATGCGGCAATTGAGGATCATATTGGGCGTTATAGTTTCACAGTAGCCCATG
>CAJWMT010000013.1:0-37664 GCA_913044275.1 uncultured Cellvibrionales bacterium | reverse complement strand
CTTTCAACCTCAAATGGGCCTATCCGATATCCGGATGATAAAATAACATCGTCGGCTCTGCTCACAAACCAAAAATATCCAGCGTCGTCTTCATAACCCCGATCACCTGTTAAATACCAATCTCCTCGAAAGGCAACCGCCGTCTTATCCGGATCACTCTTATATTCTTGAAACAGCCCGAGTGGCCTTTGTGGCGATACCCTAACAGCGATATCTCCCTCCTCTCCATGATTTAAAACTTCGCCTTGTTGATTGACAATTTTCAAATCAATTCCCGGTGCTGGCTTCCCCATAGAGCCGTATCTAGGCTCAATGCCCCGAAAGTTTCCGCAGAGGATTACTGTCTCAGTCTGTCCATAGCCATCACTAATCACTAACCCTGTACCCCTCTTCCAGATTTCGATGACCTCAGGGTTTAATGGCTCCCCTGCACCCACGCAGTGCCTTAAAGAATCAAACTTATATTTATCCAGATCTTCTAAAACTAGCATTCGATAGATGGTTGGAGCTCCACACATGGTGGTAATAGGATATGTCTCCAGCATGCGCAGGGTATCTTTCGCATTGAAGCCATTTGAATGATGCACAAATAAAGTGGCCCCGCAGTTCCAAGGGCCAAAGTAACTGCTCCATGCGGCTTTAGCCCAACCAGTATCACTAATATTCCAGTGGATATCACCGGGCTTCAGATCTAACCAATAACGGCCCGTGGTAAGATGTGCAAATCCATAGCTATGACTATGCATACACATCTTAGGGAAACCTGTTGTGCCTGATGTAAAATAGCAGAGCGCTGTCTCATCACTTCTTGTTTTGGCGGTCTCAAATTCTGCGCTTGCCTTGTTTACCTCAGCGGAAAAGTCAGTCCAACCGTCAACGGGCCCCCCGATCACCAGCTTTGCGCAAATTGTAGGGCAATTCTGTAAAATTTCATCGAATTTAGACGTGTTTTGTCGGTCCGTAATGACACATGTTGCGCCAGAGGCACTAATTCGGTATTCAAGATCCTTCGCAGACAATTGTGTTGTCCCGGGAGAAATCACCGCACCCATTCGAAGTGATGCCGTAAAAGTCTCCCACCATTCGATGTTCCTGCCCATCACTAGGAGAATGGTATCGTTGCGTCTAATGTTTAACTCACACAGAACGTTGCATAGTTTTTTTGAAGTATTAGATATCTCTTTGAACGTTCTCTCAATAACTCCACCCGAATCATCAACCCAAAGCATTGCTCTCTTGTCCGGGTCTTCCATAGCCCATCGATCAATCACATCGCCAGAAAAATTGAACATTTCCCGACGATCCCATTCAAAATCCCGCTTGATTTCGACGTAAGTTGGCTCAGCGATCACAGTTATTACTTGAGTGTTTGACGTTCATTAAATATTTATCTATTTTTAAAGGCCTAAATGTGATGCCAAAAGCAAGGAAATCGAAACAGCCAATCCAATTAAGAATGGAAGGCCAAGTGTTAACCAATTAATCGGTGAGGCTACTCCGTCTTTCCAAGACTGATCAGGAATCAAAATACGCAAAATCACTAACATTAACATTGCATACATTAAAGTTAGATAACCAAATGCCAAGGCTGGCCCAAGACTTCTGGGATTATAAAAGTCGGGCAACATGAAACTGATACCTAGCAACAACCCGAGCAATCCAACACCCGCAAGTCGTTTTTGAAGACCCGCTAAAATGGGTTGCTCTTTTATCAAATTAATTATGGCTGTTAGCACAATTACAGAAAGCAGAAATATAAACGCATTTAGATCTAAAAAAGCGAACACATCTGCCGAGACTTCCGTTGTATAACCAATCACTAATAACAAGCCCATAAGACCCATCAACTTCGAAGACAGGCCGCTATTAAGCTCTACAAAATCGTGTCGTTCACTAATCAAGCTTTTAATAGCCAATGCATAGAGAGTTGGTGTTAGTGCTGCAAAGACCCCTCCGGGGATGGCCTCTAAGTTTTCTTCACTCCCGAGCATCATCACTAATCCGATAAGCGTTCCAATGATTCCGATGGGAATTATCAATTCGTCTAGCAAAACAATACTTCTCCAGCCGAAGTTCTGCGTGAGAAATATGCAAAATGCAGAGAGGCCCATAAAAATTAAAGATTCGTTATTAACAATTGCGGTGATTTCCATAAAGGCTCTCTCTACCATGATTTAAAAATGCTCGAGCTTAAACCCTCCTCTTCAAAAGATCAAAGCATTGCAACGAAGTCATTTCTGAGGATTGCAAAACCAACTAGTTGTGAAACAGGTAATCACGCCCAGTCTTGCTGGACTCATACCAACCCTCAATAATCCTCATAACTTCTACTGCTCGATCTGCAGAGCAATCAGTATTTTGACCAGCCCTTAACCTTTTAACGATATGTTCTTGGAGTGTTATTTCTCTAGGATGGCTAAGCTGGGATGCCAACGGTTCCACAAAAGACTCTTTGGAATCGGCCGTATATTTGCTCAATCGATGACCTTCGGGCTTCAAAGCATCGAGAAGATACCCTCCTTTTTCACCATAGATTTGAATGGCCCGAGCAGTTTCATTGTGGGAATTCCAGGCTAAATCCAACTGTATTCTAACCCCACTTTCCAGCCTCACCGAACCAGTAGCAAAATCTTCTATTTGTGCATACTTCAATAGACCGTTATGCACGAAGCCATTCACAAGTTTTGGAGAGAAATCATTAACTAACCACATTGCAAGATCAAGCATATGAGGCCCTAGATCAATAAGCACGCCGCCGCCAGATTGCTGCTCGCTCAAATTCCATCGACTCCATGAAGCATCCAATGGAAAGGTCTCTCGACGCAGGTAATGGACTCGCACATAGTAAATCTTTCCTAGCTTACCAGTCTCAATTAGTCTCTTTATGTGGAATACTTCCGGAGAAAAAAACTGCCAACGAAAATTCATAGCAACGGAGAGCTTTTTCTGATTTCTCTCCGCCGCTGCAAGCATCGCCTGCGCACCTTTTAAGTTTGTTGCCATCGGCTTTTCACAAAGAACATTCTGCCCTGCATTGAGAGCATCGATCGTCACGCATTCATGTAAATTATTAGGGACACAGATAACAACAAGGTCGAGGTTTTGCAGGCCCAAGAGTTCTCGATAATCTAAAAAAACATGTTTGACGTCGTATATCCTGGCACACTCTCGAACCCTGATATCGCTCACATCACATATTGCAGCGATTTCTACACCGACGATTTTAGTGAAGTTGGCCAAATGTATTTGGCTTATATAGCCCAAACCAATGATAGCAACTCGAAATACTTTCTGTGGCATGGCGGTATCTCCTTTTATACACTCACAAATTTAGCTGCCCCATTATTTTCCTTCAAAAAAGAACATACATGTCAAGAATCGCATTGATAAGGCTAAAAGGGTCGCTGCCCAATCCGTTTCCGCCTCAGCAAGCGGAAACCAACAGTGCTGCGATAAAAGTATTGACACGACAAATTATTGGCATCCGGTTTTTCTCCTAACCGAAAATCTGCTTGCATTGATACCAGAACAAAATAAGTATGGGTTATTTTTTGCGGAGTATCTCAAGAGATTTAACAATCTTAGACATTTTGACCGGACATAAAATATTAATCAAAAAACCTTTAATTCGGTTGACTTTTTCCAGTTTTGGCCCCGAAACTGTCCAAGTTTTGAAATAGAGAGATCTTTTTATGAACAAAATTGCGGTCTTTGTCGACGTTCAGAATATTTATTATACCGTCAAACAATCTCATCATTGCCACTTCAACTATAGCGAATTGTGGAGCCAACTCTCGAAACAAGGTGAAATCGTTGTTGCACTCGCATATGCTATTGATCGTGATGATCGGCAACAAAAAAGCTTTCAGGAAATCCTTCGTAATATTGGTTTTAACGTGCGTCTAAAGCCATACATACATCGAGTAGATGGTTCATCGAAAGGTGATTGGGATGTCGGCATTACGATCGATCTAATCGACACCATTTGCGACCCTAAAGCAATGGTAGATACAGTGGTTTTACTGTCTGGTGATGGCGATTTCGATCTGCTGCTGAAACGAGCAGCTAGAGACCATAAGATCAAAACTATCGTGTATGGGGTTCCAAGTCTATCGGCAAAATCTCTAATAGACGCCGCTTCAGAGTTCCGCCCCATTGACGGCGATCTGCTTCTGAAAAAACCTAATCGATCTTAAATCGAATTCCAGCTTAATAACTTTTTATTCCTATCAGCGTTTCATCCCATCTCCTATCAGAGAGGAACTGAACTGCAGCAGATAGTGCACTGGGGGTATTCAATCGTATCAGCGCCTCAGCAGAGATTGCAGAGGCATATCCATTTGAATCACTCAATAGCAGCTTCGCTAGTTCCTCCACTTCTTCCGACGGTGACGGCGCTTTTGCTGCACCCAATAAAATTAAGGCAATGTTCATTCGAACTTGATCTTGTCCAGTCCAACCTCGGAAAACAACTGGCTGACACCAGTCACGATTAGATTCACATATCAGTCGTTTAAGCTCTGAAAAACATTTCTCATGCAACTGGATCGCCATACTTGCAAGGGTGTCCAGCGCCTGCCGAACCACCTCATGATATTGACTGCGAAGCAGTTTTGGCATTTGGAGCTGTACTCTATCATTTGATATTCCGATTTCTCCGAGCCCAAATGAAGCATTAATCTGAAGCCAAGGATCACCGGTCTCAATAATTTCTATCAGTGGCTCTATCGCTTCTTCCCCCAGAGTAGACAAACGATATGTTTCATCCTCCATGACGACCGCTCTTTCATTCCAGCGAACCTCTTCGCCACTTCTATCGTCTTTGGGGATTTCTTTCCCTTCTAAATCCTTGAGCAATAATCTCTTATGCTTGTCCAAGCCTTTTTTGTTTATTAAAGCTGCTTTCAGCATAGGTATCTCCTCTTTGCGAGGCAAAGCGTAAATGTTTTTGATACGAGCAATCTCATCATTTTCATTGGCTTTGTTGATAAGGTCTTCTCCATGAGGAGCGTTGCATTGACCATCATGCTTTCCTCGCAACCATTTCCATATATAGGTCCATGCCGGAGAAAGATCTTCAGTGTTCAGCGCTGACGAAGGCAACTGCCAACTATCATCTCGATGATCCCATGTGGGGACGTCGGGGTACGAAGTGCGAGCAAAAACGAATTTCATCATATAACGATCGGTAGTTGCTTGATTAGGGAAACCTGCATGCACTGTATCAAAATGAAGCAGCAAAAAAGTACCGGCTTCCAAGAAATCTGGTTGGTAAAGGTTACTTAATTGTGATGATTTTGAGTGCATATAGCTACCAAGCTGAATCCTCGTAGGGCCCATCTCTTTTGTAACCGCATGAGGGTAATAGAATCCTATCAAAAACTTTGGCAAATGGTGTCGTGCCCGCGCCAGAGGGCTCTGCGCATCCTGATGCCACATCGAAGTGGCTGTGGACCCTTTACCCATCTGATGGCCATCAGTAGACAAAGTATAATTTTCAAGCTTTTTTTCCATCGGGGTGCTTTTATGCAAAGCTCTATGGGGGTGGAGAAAATAATCCGGCCCCAGAAGGGACACCAACGCTCCATTAATGGTTGCACACCTCAGAACCTCATGCATTTTAGGAACCCGAGACAGAACGTTATTACCGTGAGGTGATTCCTTTTCAGAAGAGATTTTAAGCGATCGATGAATATCGTCATGCACCTCAGGGCCGACATCTGGTCTTAATGAAATAAAACCATCTACAATAAATGACCTTATTTGATCATCATTAAGAAGTTTTGGGCTAGTCATTTTTTCTTAAATCCGGATTTCTAATCTAAATTACTTTTACACCGTCAGTGTTCCATAGAGACATCTTTGGCGCAAAGATTATTTCCATGATTACTTTTTAGCACAGGAAAACTCCACCCATTTCTTTAGTTAAGTTGACGTAACATCTCGACAAATAAACCTAGAATATTTTAGAACTGAATGGTTACCGAGGCATCAACTGCTAGCATATGAAATTGGCACATTCATTGTTTCTTTGACTTGCTCCATAACCACATAACTGGTGGACTCTAGGACCCCCGGTAAAGTCAAAAGTGTTTCACCAAGAAACTTTCGGTAAGAATCCATATCCTCAACACGAGCTTTGATTAAATAGTCAAAGTTTCCCGATACTAGGTAACATTCCTGCACCTCATCCAGGGTTGCAGCGGCAGTTTTAAACTCTTCGAAAATATCTTGTGATGTGCGAGCGAGGCGTATTTGAACAAATACCACCAAACCAGCCTTCAAGTACTTTGGATTTAGCAGTGCCGTGTATCCGGATATCACACCCTCACGTTCCATCTTTTTGACTCTTTCGAGACAAGGACTCGTAGATAAGCCGACGCGGCTAGCCAATTCGGCAAAGGTGATA
Source organism: uncultured Cellvibrionales bacterium (assembly GCA_913044275.1). Classification (GTDB taxonomy): domain Bacteria; phylum Pseudomonadota; class Gammaproteobacteria; order Pseudomonadales; family Porticoccaceae; genus TMED48. The sequence continues at coordinate 31,255 of CAJWMT010000013.1, read as the reverse complement.
CGGCCTTTTTTCTGGAGTTCTCGAAGGATCTTCTTATCCATCAAGCTCAATTCGAATTGTTTTGGCATAGAAGGTTTTTTCAGAACAAATCGTTATTTTTTCAGATTATTGTCGAAAAATAAACTCAATTATATCTTTTTAAGCGATAAATAAATAAATTTTTCTGATTGATATAGCTTAAAGTGGCAGGCCTCATATGTCCGGTCTTTATTTGCGCGACCAGATTATAGCAACGCTACCTTTGGGGAGGCTCTTATGCTTATCGGAGTGCCAAAAGAAATTAAGAATAATGAGCATCGAATTGGACTTACTCCCGCTGGAGTGAGCGAACTCGTTTCTGCCGGTCATGGCGTGATAATTCAGAGTGGTGGCGGAAACGGTATTGGTTTGGACGACGAAAAATACCGCCTCGCGGGCGCGGAAATCGCAGCTTCGGCAGAGAGTGTATTTTCCCGGGCTGAAATGGTAGTAAAAGTCAAAGAACCACAACCGAGCGAGTGCAAAATGTTGCGCCCTGGTCAACTGTTGTTCACTTATTTGCACCTCGCACCTGATCCTATCCAAACCGAATTGCTCTTAAAATCTGGGGTTAGCGCCATTGCCTATGAGACTATTACCGATGACAACGGCGGATTACCTCTACTAGCACCAATGTCTGAAGTGGCTGGTCGTCTTTCCGTACAACAGGGCGCCTATTGCCTCCAAAAAGCCCAAGGTGGCGCAGGCGTTCTTTTGGGGGGTGTCCCAGGGGTCCAACCAGCTAAGGTGACTATTATTGGCGGCGGAGTAGTCGGTTTAAATGCAGCTAGGGTGGCCATAGGTCTGGGTGCAAATGTCACTATTATCGATCGATCGTTGCCGCGACTGAGATACATCGACGAAATATATGGCGAGCGAATCAATACTCTCTTCAGCACTACTAAGACCATTGAAGAACAGGTTGCTGAATCGGATCTCGTGATCGGAGCAATTTTAGTGCGAGGAGCAGCCGCTACCAAACTTGTTACCCGTGATATGCTGAAGGGAATGAAACCTAATTCAGTATTAGTTGATGTCGCTATCGATCAGGGTGGATGTTTTGAAACTAGCCGCGCTACTACACATGCCAATCCAACGTTTAGCGTCGATAATATTATTCATTATTGTGTCGCCAATATGCCTGGAGCAGTCGCGCGAACCGCAACCTTCGCCTTAACTAATGCGACGTTGCCTTATGTCATGACACTAGCTAATTATGGCCTGAGTTCGCTAAAAACAGATCGTCATTTGCTCGCCGGTTTGAACATTCATGGGGGCTCAGTTACTTTCAAGGCGGTCTGCGAAACCCTCGGATACGACTATATAGAACCCAGACACGCCATTGCAGGCTAGATTTTAAGTTTAATAGCAAAACATGTATATCGACCGAACTCTGGTAAGAAACACCATTGGGCTAATGCGGCCAATAAATACACTCGTCACCCTACACATAATCCTCACCGCCGTGTTTATCGATTAACTGAGGGCTATCAACAACGCTTGGCCAGAGCGGTTGTGCCTGCTCGAGCACATGCCTGTCGAGCAAAATCTAAAGTTGTGACACAACTTCTTTCTTTGTATCTGCAAGATTATTTTTTCAACAGAATCGTCTTTGAGGTTAAAGAGCAACCTCCTGCCCCGCCGTTGGACGGAGAAATATCATTACACTCTACGTCATCTGGCCAGAATTAGAATGATATTTGGAGGCCTTTCACCTGACGTACTTTTCGGTGAGTCCGGACCGATGTCCCAATCTGAGGAACCATTAATCTCTAATGCTCTAAAAATGTTCGATATTACCGACAACATCCAAACACTTCAGTAAACCCTATTCTGCCAAAGAGTAATACCTACAAAGGTAAAAACTAAAAAAACCGATTGAGTGTTTTTTCATTTATTGCTTTTTGAGTGCGAAGAGAAAAATTAACATCAAGGTCACAGTCACAAAAGGAGCTCCCGCGACCCCAGGGGGTATAACTGCATGTGCATAGTATTCCGTTCCCAAGCCCCGCCATTGTGGATAAATCAACAGTCTAGTTGTCCATTCAACAAGAAAAAGTCCGCACATGAAGGGTATCAAACTCCTATATTTGAATAAAACGATTATGCATATGAAACAAAAAATCACCTGCTGGAAACCCCATAAAGAGCCAAACAGGTAAATCACTTTATTAGGATCAGGTTCACCAACAAATGAAATGATTCCTGCAATAACATTTATACCTGCATCATCTAAGAACATGTGGATTATGCTTCTTGCTGTCATTAATAGAGTAAAAAAAACGAAGCCATAAAAGGCTACCATGCTCCCTTGATAGTTGTTGTCCGCTGTCTCTGGCAGAATATTTTTATATTCAAACATTTTGAATTAACTCCTCGCCACTAGTGCCCTGAAGCAGACGGTCTGCCTGCTGTCTAGCTTGAAATACTCATTCCTAAGCCAGCCTGAGCACTTCGCCTGATCATTGAATACCGGTTGTTTCCAGCGCGCTCCATAAATTTTAGCTCCCCAACTGTTTTTGCCTCTGGCATATGTCACCACTTGAGCACGTCTGCTCGTTATCTTCCAACACTGTGTTAACACAATAAATGTGAGCGCCAGAAGTTGCTGATTTTGATTTTCAGAGATCCCGGTGGTTTTATTTAAATTGGAAGCAGTATAATTTTTAACTAAGATAAATTAGTCTGACAGATCGATGCGTCGCTTAGCGGCCCGATACTCATCATCTAATCTTTCAACTAATTTTTTTGTAGAGACGATCGATTTAATCGCGTTGATACCTTGACCAGAACCCCATATATCCTTCCACGCTTTGGACACAGAGTCTCCGCTAGAACTGAAATTCATTTTAGATGGATCGCTTTCCGGGAGATTATCGGGATCCAACCCAGCGGAGACGACTGATGGTTTCAAGTAGTTGCCGTGCACACCCGTGAACAGGTTGCTGAGAACGATGTCATCAGAAGTCCCGTCTACGATAGCCTGCTTATACGCTTGCACAGCATTGGCTTCAACAGTCGCAATGAAAGGGGTCCCAATGTAGGCAAGATCAGCCCCGGAAGCGAGACTCGCGAGGATTGCGTTACCGTTCGAAATAGATCCAGATAACAGTAACGGGCCATCAAACCATTCTCTAATTTCTTGCACTAAAGCGAAAGGCGACAAGGCACCGGCATGGCCCCCTGCTCCAGCCGCAACTGCGATTATCCCATCCGCGCCCTTTTGAACCGCCTTTTTGGCAAACTTGTTGTTTATGACGTCATGAAGAACGATCCCTCCATAGGAGTGAATTGCCTCGTTAACGTCTTCCCTAGCTCCCAGAGAGGTAATAACGATCGGCACCTTCCATTTAACGCACATTTCGACGTCATGCTCCAGCCGGTTATTTGATTTATGCACAATCTGATTTACGGCATAAGGCGCTGACGGCTTATCTGGATTATTTGCATCATGCTCTCCAAGTTCAGTTGTGATTCGATCTAGCCACCGATCGAGTTCCATTTCTGGTCTTGCGTTTAGAGCAGGAAAGGAACCAACAATGCCAGACTTACATTGAGAAATTACGAGATCCGGATTTGACACAATAAAGAGCGGAGCGCCTACAACAGGCAATCTTAGTTTTTCCTTTAGAACAACTGGTAATGACATAATCAATTTCCCATGAAAAGACAATCTATAAAGTAAATACCATTTTATACAAATTGAGACGCGGGTCCCTATAAATAAGGCGAGAAAAATACATCAATCTCAATGTAAACATACCGCAAGCAATCGCTTAATGACACACAAGCCGCATTGGTTTAGCGTCCATAAAACATTTTCTTTGGCCCAAGACAAGTCAAACAGTTCCATCAATCAAATATTCTGAATGCTGCTATCTATAAAATAATAAGTTTAAACCTCGCCATGAATCCCTTATCATCATATCCTTTTAGTCAGTATTACTCACTATTAGGGGGGGGTACTATGAAAACACGCGCTGCCGTCGCTTTTGAGGCCGGAAAACCGCTTGAAATAGTTGATGTTGATCTTGACGGTCCTCAGGAGAGAGAAGTCTTGGTGGAAATTAAAGCCACCGGTGTTTGCCATACCGATGCTTTTACCCTGTCGGGTGATGACCCCGAGGGAGCTTTTCCTGCTATTTTGGGCCATGAAGGCGCAGGGGTGGTAGTGGAGACTGGCGCAGGTGTGAAGAGTCTTCAAACAGGGGACCACGTTATACCACTGTATACTCCAGAATGCCGCGAGTGTAATTTCTGTCTCAACCCCAAAACCAATCTTTGTCAGGCGGTCCGCGCTACTCAAGGGCAAGGATTAATGCCAGACGGCACCAGCCGCTTTTCTATTGAGGGAAAGCCTATACTTCACTACATGGGCTGTTCCACTTTCTCAAACTATGCGGTTCTGCCTGAAATCGCTCTGGCAAAGGTTCGAGAAGACGCTCCATTTGATAAGATCTGTTATATCGGTTGTGGTGTTACCACTGGTATTGGAGCAGTAGCCTTTACAATGAAAGTAGAAGCAGGTTCCACGATTGCAGTATTCGGACTCGGAGGAATAGGCCTGAACGTTATTCAAGGCGCGAAAATGGTTGGAGCGACCCGCATTATAGGAATTGATATAAACCCGACCAGAGCAACAATGGGCAAACAGTTTGGCATGACTGACTTTGTAAATCCTCAAGAGGTCGATAACATAGTCGATCACATTATTGAGATGACCGGGGGAGGTGTCGACTATAGCTTCGAATGCATCGGAAACGTCGATGTTATGCGGCAGGCCCTCGAGTGCTGTCACAAAGGATGGGGAGAGAGCTGCATAGTGGGCGTAGCAGGTGCTGGTCAGGAGATTGCCACGCGACCCTTCCAATTAGTGACAGGTCGGTCTTGGCGAGGCACGGCGTTTGGCGGAGCACGAGGACGCACTGATGTGCCTCGAATTGTTGACTGGTATATGGAAGGAAAAATCAACATTGATGAATTAATCACCCATACCATGCCGCTAAGTGAAATCAACACAGCGTTCGATTTGATGCATTCTGGAGAAAGCATTCGGTCAGTGGTGGAGTTTTAAAATGGCACTAGAAGAGATTAGTCGTAATCAAAGTTTTGGTGGACAGCAACTGCGCTTCAAACACGACTCAAGCACTCTCAGTTGCGAAATGACCTTCAGTATTTTTCTTCCCCCTAGAGCCCATCTAAGAGACCCTGACATACCAGCGCCGGTGATGTATTGGCTCTCAGGTTTAACCTGTACAGATGAAAACTTTGTTCAGAAGGCTGGAGCTCAACGTTATGCAGCTGAGCTAGGTATTGCTATTGTCTGCCCAGACACTAGCCCAAGAGGAGAAAATATCCCTGATGATAAAGAAGGCGCCTATGATATGGGCTTAGGAGCCGGATTCTATGTCGATGCTACCCAAGAACCTTGGGCAAAAAACTATCAGATGTATAGCTACATTGTCGATGAACTTCCATCTGTAATAAACTCGGAGTTTGCAGTTGATGGCTCTCGAGTCAGCATCGCCGGTCATAGCATGGGTGGTCATGGTGCGCTGACCATAGGCCTAAAGAACCCTGACAGGTTCAAGGCAATCTCATCATTCTCACCAATATGTTCACCAAAGAATTGCCCATGGGGCCAAAAGGCATTGGGTTTATATCTAGGAGAAGACCAAGCCGCATGGTCCGAGCATGACACAGTCGATCTAGTGCTAAAAAATCCAACACAGCTACCTGTTTTAATTGATCAAGGTGAAAATGACAACTTCCTTCAAGAGCAACTCAAAACGGAGTTGCTTATCGAAGCAACAGAGTCCATCGGCTACCCTATGCAGATTAGAATTCAGCCGGGGTATGATCACACCTATTTTTTCATTTCAAGCTTTATCGGTGATCATTTAAAATTTCACGCAAGACATCTGGCTAAATAGATACCAAGAGTAGCGCCGAGACAGAGCTAATCTTGATTTTTGTGCGGATATACGAGCGAAAACGGCTTCTCAAAACTGTTTTTCAGGACTGAGTGCAAATTTTATCTTGGATGACCTCAGGCCCAAGAATACAAATGCCAAATTCCCGCCCCGCATCAAGCAGCCAAAGTGCGCAATAATCCGAAAAGCTCCGCCGAATAATCAGGTCATAGGAACCATTTTTCTTGTTGCTAACCAATGCGGATGTCTTTCCAAAAGTGGTCTGTGCACAGCGACCACCTAAGTCGCCTGCCGACTCCCACGCGTCAAAGTTATACACTGAAGATTTCTTTAACACTGTTTGAATTGCATCATCATCACCAGAAAGATTCAAAAGTGTCTGTCCTCCAGTAACATCTGTAATCGAGACATGTCCTTTTAATGTCTCTCTCAATTTATTCTCTAACTGCTTGGCACTTTGCTGAGAAATCAACAACCACTCATCAGGCCCTAACCAATAAAGGCTATGTTCTATCATACCGTCTTTGCCTACCGCACTATTATAGCGCCCAGGCTCCAACGGCAAAGATATTCCCAAAAGTCGTGACACAGCCTGAAAAAAAACCTCAGCGTTGGCATCACCGCGCAAATTGAGATGATTCCAGTAATGATGCTCTCGGGCAACCAGTTTAGGTGCTACTTCGATACTTGAATATGTTCCGGCGTTAGGCAAATGATTGCCACTGGCGTAGTCGTGAAAATAAATTAATGGCGACTCTCTCATTGTTTCATTCAACATTTTGACGCGCTCCATCACTGTCATAAAAAACGGCGCTCACAATTTCAGCAGGAATACTCTTTCCATCCGCTAAAGGGCAATAAACGATCTGACCCATCCTGCCGAATCCACCTTTAACTACTCCCAAAGCAATAGGGTAACCGAGGATAGGACTGTAATAACTGGATGTGACATGGCCTTGCATGGACATTGGTATTTTGTCCTTGGAATCAAAGACAAGCTGTCCGCCCTCTGGCAGCATTTTTGAGCTTTCTATGGTTTTTAGGCCTACAAACTGTTTCCGGTTTTTTCGCAACATATCACCGCGATCAAGCGAACGCTCCCCAATAAAACTAAATTCTTTGCTCTTATTGACTACCCACCCCATGCCCATATCATGGGGTGTCATAGACCCATCCGTGTCCTGTCCCACGATCATAAAGCCTTTCTCCGCGCGCAACACATGCATAGCTTCAGTACCATAAGGTGTAATATCAAAGGACTCTCCAGCATCTATAAGCGCCTCCCAAACATGACGTGAATAATGAGCCGGTACATTTATCTCAAAAGATAATTCACCCGTAAAGCTTATTCGAAAGATTCGCGCATCCACTCCTGCGACGACGGCTTCACGCCACTCCATAAACGGGAAACTATCGTTATCGAGGTTTGTTCCTACGCACACCTGTTGTAGCACCTTTCTTGCGTCCGGTCCGTTAACAGTTATCGTGCCCCAATGATCAGTTACGGAAGTGAAATATACCTTTAGTTCAGGCCATTCGGTTTGTCTCCATAACTCTAGCCAAGACAACACCTCAGCTGCTCCACCGGTGGTGGTAAACATGAGGTAGTGATTTGAACCAAGACATGTGCAAACACCATCATCGAAAATCATTCCATCTTCTTTTAACATGACGCCATAACGGCATTTCCCGGGCGCTAAATTTAGGAACGAATTGGTATAAACCCTGGTGAGGAATTCAGCAGCATCTGGACCCTGAATGTCAATTTTTCCTAAGGTGCTTGCATCTAAAATGCCAACTCCATTCCTCACTGACATACACTCTCGATTTACTGCCTCTTCCATACTTTCCGAACCTCGTGGATAAAACCAAGGTCGCTTCCATTGCCCAACATCCTCAAATTTAGCACCGTTCTCCTCGTGCCAGCGGTGGATAGCAGTCAACCGCTCCGGATCAAAAAGATTACCAACATCTCTCCCCGCAATGGCTCCAAAAGTTGTGGGTGTATAGGCTGGTCGAAACACTGTTGTACCGATTTCTGAAATGCTACGTCCCAACATTTTTGCCAAGATACCAATGCCATTGACATTACTCAATTTCCCTTGGTCGGTACCAAAGCCAAGCGCAGTATATCGCTTGATATGTTCAACCGACTCAAAACCCTCACGAACCGCAATCTCAATTGAATCTGCCGTTACATCCAACTGCATATCTACAAACTGACTTGGCGCTCGGCTAATACCTTTGTCATGAGGGACCAGAAAGATAGTCTCCTGCGGGTGTACCTCAGGCTCCTCAACCTGAAAATAGGGAACTTCAAACGAGCTTATTCGATAGCCAGCATACTCTGCAGCGCTCAGACCAGCCTCTGCAGCGTTCGAGAGGCAACCAGACAGACTGTATTCACCATTACAAGCACCCACGGAGAGTATATTTTCTTTAGTTGGCCCAGTTACGAAGCCGCAGATAGATTCATCCCAAACAGGCTTCGAACCCGTGTGAGAGCTGAGGTGGATCGCAGGGCTCCAACCACCAGAACATGCGATAAGGTCACAATCGACGCTCTCTGCCCGACCCTCGATTTCGGTGCCTTGCGCACTCAGTAAAGCGATTCTCGCGCTTTTCACTCTCTTACCACCCTCCGCCTCAATTACCGCATGGCCAGACTTAACATTAATCCCCAACGCACATACCGTCTCATACATCGTTCCTCGCAGGTTTCTCCGCGAATCCACAATAGCAACAACCTCACGACCAGATCTATGCCAATCTATCGCAGACTGATATGCATTATCGTTGTTCGTAAATAGCAAGAGACGATTACCCGGTGCCACTCCATAGCGAATTATGTAGGCAGAAACCGAGGACGCCTGCATCACTCCCGGGATATCATTATGAGCAAAGACCAGCGGTCGCTCTAATGCCCCAGTCGCAAGAATGACTTGTTTCGCTCGCACCCGATGCATGCGCTCACGGCAAAGCCCGGGGGCGCTTGCCCCAAGATGATCTGTTCGGCGCTCTACGATTGCAACAAAATTGTGGTCGTAAAATCCAAATGCTGTGCTGCGAGACAGCATCACAACATTCTTATTTTTCGTTAGCTCCCCTACCACTTTTTCAATCCAAGACGATGCTTTAAGCCCATCGATCGTCTTTGATGATGCCAACATAGACCCACCAAACTCATTCTGCTCATCGACAATTATTACACGCGCACCCGCACGCGCGGCCTCCCTAGCTGCCAGCATGCCCGATGGTCCTGCACCAATCACCAAGATATCAGTGTGCTGATTAAACTTATCATAAATATCTGGATCAAATTGCGAAGGACTGCGCCCGAGCCCAGCTGCCTTGCGGATAAACTTTTCATACAGCATCCAAAACTTTGCTGGGTACATAAATGTTTTATAATAAAAACCGGGGGGCATCATTCGCCGAAACCACCCGAATATGCTCGTTAAATCAAATGCCACATTTGGCCAACCATTTACAGATTTAGCCTCAAGACCTTCATACAATTCGATTTGAGTTGCTTTCAAGTTCGGAATCGTCAATCTCCCCGAATTGATTTGGACAATCGCGTTTGGTTCTTCGGCACCATGACCAACGATACCTCTTGGTCGTGAATATTTAAAACTCCGACCGACCACCTTCACCCCATTGGCCAAAAGTGCCGAAGCAAGGGTATCGCCTTGATAACCTTGATAGCGTTTCCCGTTGAAAAAAAAGCTTATCGCACGTGAAGTGTCAATTCGCGCGTCAGAACTTATACGATTAACTTGTCTTGTCCGAGTTGAAATCACTCTCTAGCTCCAACTTTAGCCGAAGTAGATTGCGGCTTTTCATCGATCTTATAAGTTTCCAGAATTTCATAGGTTACAGTATCTCGGGTAGCGCAGAAGTATCGTCGACAACCGACGTTGTGGCACCAAATCTCATGATGCAAGCCGCGAGGATTTTTGCGTAAATAAAGATAATCGCCCCACTCCTCATCCGTTAATTTCTCAGGCTCAAGAGGTCGCTTTATATGCGCCTCTCCGCCGTAGATAAATTCCTCCTCTTCACGCAATTCCTCACAGTAAGGGCAGTAAACTAGTAACATAACTCTGCGTCCAAATACTTACAATAATTCTAATGAGCAACCCCTGCTGCCCCATGCTCGTCTATTAGCGCACCGGTGTTAAATCGATCTAGACCAAAGGCCTTAGCCAATGGATGGGCGCGATCATTAGCTACCGTATCTGCGAAAACAAAACCAGATCCCGGTGTAGCCTTGAAACCTCCGGTACCCCATCCACAATTAAAATACAATCCTTCCACTGAAGTCTTGCTGATAATAGGACATGCGTCTGGACATGTGTCTACAACGCCACCCCACTGACGATTCATTCGCACTCTGCTGAAAGCTGGAAAGAGTTCACAAATTGCTTGCAAGGTATGCTCAATAACGTGAAATGACCCGCGCTGACCATAGCCATTGTAGCCATCAACACCTGCACCGATAACCAAATCTCCTTTGTCGGATTGACTCACATATCCGTGCACTGCATTTGACATTACTACCGTATCTAAGCAAGGTTTTAGCGGTTCCGACACGAGCGCTTGCAGTGGCCTCGATTCGACTGGCAGCCGCAATCCAGCCAATCCAGCAACCACTCCAGAATTTCCCGCTGGCACACATGCGATTTTTTGCGCTCGAATAAAACCTTTGTTAGTTTCAACGCCCTCTGCAAAGCCATTTTTTACGCTGATATCAGTAACCTCAGTCTGTTGAAGAATATCAACTCCCATTGCATCGGCGGCCCTTGCATACCCCCAGGCCACAGCATCATGGCGAGCGACTCCCCCACGAGGCTGCCAGGAAGCTCCAAGAATTGGATAGCGACAATTAGGTGAAATATTTATGAGTGGCGCTATCTCCTTTATCCGTCGAGGGGACACAACCTCCCCATCTATACCATTCAGTCGATTGGCATTTACACGCCGTTCAATATCACGCATATCCTGCAGGTTATGCCCAAGATTAAGCACGCCACGTTGACTGAACATGACGTTATAGTTTAGCTCCTGGCTTAAACCTTCCCAAAGTTTGAGCGCGAGCTCATAAAGGTGAGCTGCCTCATCCCACAAGTAGTTTGAACGAATAATCGTGGTATTTCGCCCGGTATTACCACCACCAAGATAACCCTTCTCAACAACAGCTATATCTGTGATTCCGTGCTCTTTAGCCAAATAATAAGCAGTAGCTAAACCGTGCCCTCCGCCCCCGACAACAATGATGTCATAACGCTCTTTAGGGGCCGGGCTACGCCACACCTTTTGCCAATGCTCGTTGTAGTTGAGAGCGTTCTTAACGAGGTTAAATCCTGAGTATCGTTTCATATCAAAACAGTCGGTAAGTGCGCAGATCGGATAAAATTGTTGAGCCTTCGACGAGTTCCCAGCAGCGAGTTTGCATGTGCGAAAACGGGACAAATGAGCAAAAGTGAGAAGCCCATTCCATGAACCATTAGCCGCCTACCATTTTAGTGCAGCAGTAGTCGCCGATCAAGCTCGCAAACTCCTTTCTTTGCTTGGAGGGTTACCATAAATATCGCTATAGCATTTACTAAAATGAGGCGCAGTAGAAAATCCGCAGCTAATCGCTATTTCTATCATGGGCATTGATGATTGGAGGAGTAACAAACGTGCTCTGGACAACCGTAATTCAAGATAATAACGCGATGGCGACCGATGTAAATAGCGGTTAAAAAGTCTCTCGAGCTGCCTTCTCGAAATTCCCACAGACTCAGAAATCGCATCTAATCCCAATGGTTCCTCTATGTTGGTCTCCATTATGGCGACGGCCTCTATGAGGCGAGGCTGACTAGCGCCGATAAGATATTTAAGAGGTGCTCGCTGGGGATCATTTTCTGTACGAACTCTTTCACACGTAAATTGTTCCGAAATCTGCTGCACCAAATCATGCCCATGGATACTGGCTACAAGGTTCAGCATCAAATCGATCGAACTGATACCGCCAGAGCATGTGTAACGATCGCGATCAATTACAAATAAGCGAGACGAGATCTCGAGCTGAGGAAATTGCTCTCGCATAGCTGATAAGTTTTCCCAATGGATCGTGCACCGATAACCATCTAGCAGGCCTGCCGCGGCTAAAACATAACTACCGGTGCATATCCCGGCTATAGGAATCTTTTTCTTAGCGTAAGCTCTTAATGCATTGATGGATTTCTTATCACAATGACTGCTAATGTTATAGCCTCCGCATACTACAAGCATATTTAAATCGTCAGGATTGGCTGGCGGGCTGTCAACAATCACCTCAATACCCGAGCTTGACTTGACTTGAAGTCCATCAGAGGTAAAAACTGAGTATTTATAAAGATCTTTACCGCTGATGCGGTTGGCCATTCGAAGAACAGAAATGGCGTTTGCAAAAGTACCTAGTGTGTATTCTGGCATAAGCAGAAAGCCAATATGCAATGTTAAGCCTATGCCGGACGCATCCGAGCCGTTTCTCACAACAGAACTCCTAAGACCTTTTTTTTCAATGCTCAAAATACTAGATGAACTGATTTGCTTTCGAATTTCTCGAACTTTAAATTGAATTATAGACAGACTATTACGTTGTGAGGAAGTATTTTTTATGCACGCATGGTTCTAGAGCTGGCGGTGCCCTCGGCTTTGGCGCCTAGAGGATAATTTCGCTTTCTGCTCGGGCTTGTCAATCACTGAAAACAGATTTTTAAAAGGATCTGTTTTGTTCGGGAAAGCCATTGCGTCGACGAAATAGTTCTGAAAATTTGGTTCCGTGGCTGTTTCAATTTTTTCGATTTCTTGCACAAGGTGCTCAATGATCTTTCTCGAGCGATTATTCAATAACGCTATCAACGCACCGGTTCCAGCAGCATTACCGGCAGACGAAACCTCACTTAAAGTACAATCTGGTATCAGACCCAATACCATCGAATAAAGCACATCAATCTGACTGCCAAAGGCTCCTGCCAAACGAATCCGTTCAATCTGTTTACACCCAATGTGGTCCATTAGTAACTTGATGCCAGCATACAAAGCTGCCTTGGCTAATTGAATCTGCCGCACGTCATTTTGAGTCACAATAATCTGTGCATTGCTGTCGGCATTCGAATGCAACAAATAAGACCATGTTCGACCATCCGAGATAATTCGACTTGAACGCTGGCTCAGATCGCCATCAATTACACCATCCTCCGAAACAATACCAGCCAAGAACATCTCCGATATAACTTCAATGATGCCTGAACCACAGATTCCGGTTATTACTTTGCCCTGTAGCGCATTTTTAAATGGCTTCTCATCTGACCAAAAATCGGATCCAATGATCTTGAATCGCGGCTCCAAAGTTTCCCTATCAATTCTTACCCTCTCTATGGCGCCAGCAGCAGCTCGCTGCCCACAACTAATCTGTGCTCCCTCAAATGCTGGTCCCGTTGGGCTTGAACATGCCACGAGACGCTCATGGTTACCCAATATTATTTCAGCATTAGTCCCGACATCAACCAAAAGAGTCATCTTCTCCTGATTTTGCGGCTCCTCTGAGAGTATCATGCCCGCTGCATCGGCACCAACATGACCAGCTATACATGGCAGAACATAAACTCGTGCGCCGCGGTTGACTCTCAAACCCAACTCTGTTGATAAGATTTCCAAGGACGAATCTGTTGCCAACGCAAACGGAGCCCAACCCAACTCTACCGGACTTATACCCAAGAGTATGTGGTGCATGATAGGGTTCGCTACTATAGATAGTTCAAGAACATCCTCCACTTCGGAAGCTAATTGACTCACAGCCTCAACGATAAGGCCGTTCAATGCTTCACGAATCACCTTCGTCATTTCGCGAGTACCTTCTTGATGCATCATTGCATAAGATACACGACTCATCAGATCTTCTCCGAAGCGAATCTGGGGGTTCATTGCGCTTGCACTCGCCAGTATTCTGCCGTTCGCGAGATCGCAAAGATGCAAGGCGATGGAAGTGGATCCAACATCCACTGCGGCACCGAAAGCTTTGTCCCTAAAACCTGGCCATAGAGCAACGACTTCAGTTTGTTTGTGAACCGCCACTGTGATTGAACGCTTGCCTTCGGCCAAGATAGGCTGGAGGTCCCGTAAAATATTACTATCATAAGTTAATTCAGGGAGCCCCCACTCCTCACCCAGCGCCACCAGCAGCCGCTGCATATCCCCTTTTGGTTCGTTAATGTCTGCATCCGCCACTTGGACATAATGAAGTCGAGTAGCTGGATCCATATGGATGTCCTGACTCGATGCTTCCTTCCGGATTACTTGACGATGAACCTGACTTTCAGATGGAACGTCGATTACAACATTATTAACTAACAGTGCCTGACAACCGAGACGTCGGCCTTTTGCCAATGGATTTCTGAGCTCTTCAAATTTTTTCTCCCCTTCACTCTTGTCCGAGAGATGGTCCAACGAAGAATTGATTTGAAGTTTTGGGAAAGATCCCTCGGAACACTCGATCTGGCAGCGACCACATATTCCGCGGCCACCGCAAACGGAATCTATGTCAACGCCCAAAGAACGCGCTGCATTCAGAACCGACGTATCTGCTGGAAAACTCCCGCGTCTGCCGGAAGGAGTAAACACGACCTTCACTAGGTCGCGAAAACCCACGTTAGCCTCTCCGTCGCCGACCACTGCGTTTTCGTCCCTCGCCTTCAACCACTGGTTCTCGATATGCTTTGATCCAGTTAGAGCAATTTGGATCCTTGCCTAACATAACATCTCCGCCCCGCACAGCCGATATTACCTCAGAATGCAGCGGGCTGGTTATGGCAGAGGTCATGCCAGCCCCCATAGCCATCGTCAAAAAGGCCGCATTGATTCCCTCACGATTTGGTAACCCAAAGCTAACATTTGATGCCCCGCACGTCGAATTAACTTTTAATTCTTCTCGCAGGCGACGCACAATATGCATCACTTGCAAACCGGCTGTGTTGATTGCTCCAATTGGCATGACCAAAGGATCCACAATCACATCACTGAAGTGAATTCCGTAATCAGCCGCCCGTTCAACAATTTTCTTCGCCACTTCGAAACGCACATCCGGATCTTCTGAGATACCAGTCTCGTCATTCGAAATTGCGACCACCGATGCCCCATATTTTGCCACGAGCGGCAACACTCTATCGAGGATCTCTTCTTCGCCAGTTACAGAGTTAACAAGCGCCTTACCTTGATAGACCTTTAACCCCTGTTCAAGTGCTTCGACAATAGAGGAGTCGATGCTCAAAGGCACGTCGGTCACCGATTGGACTAGTTGGATAACCTCAGACAGAATACGCGGTTCATCAGCTAATGGTATTCCCGCATTAACATCGAGCATATGCGCTCCAGCGGATACCTGAGCCAATGCATCCGCCTCAACACGACCGTAATTACCCTCTTTCATTTCAGCCGCGAGTATCTTCCGGCCAGTTGGGTTTATGCGCTCGCCGATTATTACAAACGGCTCATCGAATCCTATTTTGACCTCTTTGGTTGGTGAACTTAATATAGTAGTAGTCATGATTTTCCTTAGCTATCAATGTTAACTGGCACACTCAAAAAAGGTCTTAGTCATGGAAGTTTTGATATAACTTCGAAACCTCGACCTGAGAATTCAAAGTTTCCATCTTGGACCTCATGCATCCACTTTGCAGATTTTTTAAGCCCTCCAAGCGGGTAAATGTGGCAGCGACGAATTAAACACCCTGGGTCCGCGTCTATTGCAATAGCCAAGTCACATAACAACTGACTGGGCTCTGCGGACGGAGCGCTAAAGTACCGTCCCAAAAAAGATTGTTGTAGACTTAAACGAACCATGTCAATCGGTCTCCTGGTCAAAAATCTTACAGAGGGACCCACACCACACTGTCTTGCATAGCTCAATAATGTTTTGATTGTCGCCAAACCCGGAATACCGACGCATATTTCCAACCGGTTGCCCTCCTCACGGATCTTCTTCTCCCAAACCAATGCCGGACTGGCCTCGAATACAAATTGTGTCGCGAGGTAGAGAGTCATGTCGGTATTTTTTGCATAATCATTTTTTTGCTTAACAGCCAGATCACAATCTACCTCCGATATATCCGGGCTGCCCTCGGGATGCCCTGCTAAACCGAGCTTTGTAAAACCATACTTCTCAAACAAACCTGTTCGAAGTACCTCGATAGAGGCAGCGAAATCTCCCAATGGATTATCAATGCCACCGCCTATTAAAAGTCCTTCAGTCACACCTAGTTCACCCTGCAGCACAGCCAAAATTTTCTCTAAGTATTTCGCTGATGGAATCGATCTGGCTGCAAAATGGGGGACTGCGTTGTAACCTTCAGCTTTCAGTCGGCGAACTGTTCGAATTGTTTCTATGAAATCTGAACCCGGCAGAAAAGTGACATAGATAGTACAACCGTTTCGCACTACCTCACCAAACTCAGTTACCTTAGCAGCGCCAGCAGGAGTCACTTCCAAGCTGGCATCTCGGACCAGG
Organism: uncultured Cellvibrionales bacterium; assembly: GCA_913044275.1. Lineage (GTDB taxonomy): Bacteria > Pseudomonadota > Gammaproteobacteria > Pseudomonadales > Porticoccaceae > TMED48. Next base: position 14,767 of record CAJWMT010000013.1, on the reverse strand, counting down.
TCCATAAGTGCTTGTTTTCGTGTCTTAGAGGAGTCTTGCATCGCTAAAAAATACCTGTCGGTTCTTCTGGAACGAGCATATCTGCGCTTAATTCAGAGGACCTATCTTTTTGTATATTCGGCTAATTAAATCCTTTTTGCTTAACCAACATTGCAAGATCAGCAGAGGAGAAATCTTGTTCAATAGTAGAGGCAATCTTATCGGCCAGCTCCTGCGGAGACCCTGTCTCGTCAATGATCTCGGATGTTCTGCGCCAGTCCTCTAGATATTCCTTGCTTCCGCCTTTCCCTGCTCTCATGGCAGCACGATCGATAGCAGACTGAAACCGATGACTCAGCAGCGCTTTGCCTCGCTCGCGGCCACGCTGCACCATCACCTGTGACGGGATATCACGCCAATAAACCAGAATCTTTTTCAAATTCCGAACTACCCTCATAACTATGGCAAAATAAGACTATTCAAACCTCAGAACCTGAGCTTTCAGACCTGATTCCAATTGTCCATATCCACAATGATAATGTTCAAAATCCAGCCCAAGTGTTTGTGCTGCAATCTGTGCTTTTTGTAACAGTCGATCGTCTTCTGTCTGAGAAAGGTACAAAACCCGTCGATAGTTCGCAAAATAATCGCCCAATAGCTCAGGGTAATCGTCCACCCGCAAGCCCTTAATTACTATTCGATCGAAATTCTCTGCCAGAAAATCTGTCAGGTAAAACGTTCCGGGTTCCTCTTCCGAGAATTGTTTAAACACCAATTCGCCCGAATAGAAAGAGTAACAGTGCGCACCCGGTAGGCGCTCGATTCCTGTCTCCTCCAGGACTCTGTCTATCTCGCCCCCGGTTCCACAATCAGCATAAGCAACAAATATTTGTTCATATTGGTGGCGATACAAGGCAATCTTTTCTCTGACCTTGCCAGCAATCAATTTTGGCTTGTTATGCAAATCAGCATTAATGCACTTAAGATCGACGTGCTGCCAACTGTTAGACCTGCATAGCGCCAGAATTTCCTTTGCCAGCGCACCACACGCGATTATTAAGATTGCAAACGGTCTTTCTTTATCTGAAGCCACATGCATCATGCAGTGATTTGCCTCTCGCGGCTTTCTTTCACCAAACGAACTGCTGTAGTGGTTGCCTCTGCAGCATCGCGAGAGTAGGCATCAGCACCAACAGCAAGGCCAAATTCTTCATTTAGCGGCGCACCTCCCACCATAACAATGTAACGATCTCGCAGATTCTGTTCCTTCAATGCATCCACAACTACTTTCATGTAAGGCATTGTGGTGGTGAGCAGAGCTGACATGCCGAGAATATCTGGATCATGACGGTTTAGCGCATCTATGTAATCCTCTACCGAATTATTTATCCCAATATCGAAGACTTCGAAACCCGCTCCTTCCATCATCATGGCGACCAAATTCTTTCCAATATCATGAATATCACCTTTTACTGTACCTATAACCATGGTGCCGAATGGTTTTGCACCGGTCTCCGCCAACAAAGGCCTCAAAATCGACATACCGCCCTTCATCGCATTTGCCGCCAATAAAACCTCAGGCACGAATAAAATGCCGTCTCGAAAGTCAATACCGACTATAGTCATGCCATCCACTAATGCTTTGCCCAGAACCTGCTCCGCAGTCCAGCCTCGGTCGAGTAAGATCTGTGTCCCCTCTTCAATTTCCTCCTTCAAGCCATCGTAAAGATCGTCGTGCATCTGCAAAACCAGATCGTCATCAGACAATTCGTCAAGTACGATTTCTGCCTCTTCAGACATGGCATCCCCCCTATTAGACTAGTAGTCACGGTCCTTAAACGACCCTTTTCGGCGATCAATGAAGTCTAACAGCGCTTCGTCAACAGCAGAATCAAGAGGCGGTGGTTCGTATTCATTGAGCATACTCTTAAATAGAACATTAGCTCGCTGGGAGGCATCTAAAGATCCATCAGCCTCCCATTGTTCAAAACTATTGTTATCGGCTAGGGTTGATCGATAGAAAGCTGTCTCAAAATTCCTCAACGTATGGGCTGAACCAAGATAATGCTTCCCAGGGCCGACCTCTCGCACAGCATCCATTGCCTGTCCATTTTCGGACATATCCAACCCGCTCAATAACACAGACAACATACCTGCTTGATCACAGTCCATAAGAAATTTTTCGTAACCCATAACCAAGCCACCCTCCATCCAGCCGGCCGTATGCAGCATAAAGTTGACTCCGGCTAGTGCGCTAGTTTGTAGTGTGTTAGCAGCCTCATAAGCAGCCTGCGCATCTGGTAATTTGGAGCCACAAAGACCGCCGCCGCTCCTAAAGGGCACTCCTAGGCGACGTGCAAGTGCGGCTGCCACATAAGTCACTTGACTAGGCTCGGGTGTGCCAAAGGTTGGAGCTCCTGACGCCATGGATACCGCGGCCGCGAATGTGCCAAACACTACTGGCGCACCGGGACGACAGAGCTGGGTGAACGCCATACCGGCAAGAGCTTCAGCCAGAATCTGCGTTACCGTGCCTGCTACAGTCACCGGAGACATTGCCCCTGCCAAGATAAATGGTGAGACTACCGTGCTTTGATTATTGCGAGCATACACCTTAAGACTACCTAGCATGGTAGCATCATAAGTCATAGGTGAGTTCACATTGATCAGACTAGTCAGAACGCAATTCTGGTCGACGAACTCGCCTCCAAAAACAAGCTTTGCCATGTCCACAGTATCCTGAGCTCGGTCCTCGTGCGTCACCGAACCCATCAGCGGTTTATCGCTGTATTTGAAATGGCTGTATACCATATCAAAATGGCGCTTGTTTACTGGCAAATCGACAGGCTCGCATATTGTTCCACCTGAGTGGTGTATATGGGGAGCCATGTAGGCGAGCTTCACAAAATTTTGAAAATCTTCGATGGTTGCGTAGCGCCTTCCTCTATCAATGTCAAATACAAATGGGGAGCCATAGGCAGGCACAAGCACAGTGCGATCGCCACCAATAATTACGCTTCGCTGTGGATTTCGCGCATGCTGAACATATTCTCTAGGGGCGGAAGAATTTATTATCTGACGACATAAACCCTTAGGGAAGCGAACTCTGGAACCAATTACATCAGCCCCCGCCTCAACCCACATGTCAAGAGCTTCTGGATCATCAAGAAAATCAATGCCAATCTCTTCAAGCAAAACGTCCGCATTATCCTCGATCAATTGAAGACCGTGCTCGCTAATATACTCGAAGTAGGGAATCTTTCGTTCTATGAAAGGCGCAACCGCAACAACTGCATTTTCGCGAAAAGCCTTTCTACCTCGGCGACCACCGCCTGCCCTTCGGGTTCTGCTATTACTCGACCGTTCTGACATAAAACCCACCTACGACAGCCAAAAATCATCGCTAAACAAGGTCATCTAAGGCCCGCAGTCTATTAGCGTTTTTCTCACATCGCATACGTGATTGCGACTTCCGTTTGTCCGTTAACGACCGAAAAACTGTTAAGCCCGCAACCTCTCATTATCTGGGTCGTACGGTGACTCTTCGATTACTGTCGCGAGATAGCGTTCGCCCAGAATTTCAATCTCCAAATCAGTTCCTATTACTGCCAATTCAGCTTCTACCAGACCAAGTGCAAGGGACTTGCTAGTCCGAAAACCATACCCACCTGAAGTAGCTCGACCAACCAATCTAGATTTTTTATAGAGCCCTTCCGACCCTCTTGCATCAGCATCCCTAGTCCCATGCACCTCTAATGTAACAAAACGGTATTTAAAGCCGCGTCTCTGCCACGAAAGTAAAGCCTGTTTCCCAATAAAGTCTTGCTCTTTATCCAACTTTACAAATCGATCTAATCCGGACTCTAGGGCCGAGTACTCTATGGACAATTCACGGGGAATTAAGCGGTACGACTTTTCCAATCGCATACTATCCATCGCACGGATGCCAAATGGCCTAATTTGATGCTCAGCACCGGCTGCCATCAATGCGTCAAAGATATAGTTTTGCATTTCGATTGGATGGTGAAGTTCCCACCCCAGTTCACCAATGAAATTTACTCTTAAAGCCTCTGCCTGCGCATATCCAATATCAATGCGCTTACCGGATAACCATTTGAAATTATCGTTGCCTAAATCAGTGTCAGTAAGCTTTTGCAGGACTTTTCTGGACTTAGGGCCTGCAAGCACAAGCACACCTATTTGCGTGGTAAGTTTTTGCATGATTACAGACCCATCTGGTGGAGCTAGTTTCTTCAGGTAGTCCCAATCATGGCGCTCCTGCGCTCCTGCAAATACCAAATAATAATTATTTTGAGATCGCTTATAGATGGTGAATTCCGAGCGCACGCCACCATTTTTTGAGAGCATATGACAAAGCCCTATTCTTCCAACTGTCTTGGGAACAATATTAGCAACAAGTCCGTTTAACCACGATTCAGCGTTTCGGCCAGTCACCGAGCACTTCGCGAAAGCAGACATATCCAGCAGTCCAACATGTTCTTGAACGTGACGACACTCTGCACCAACAAATTCAAAATAGTTAGAGCGACGAAAGGAGTTTTTTTCGACTATTCGCCCATCCTCTAAAGGAGGTGAGTGATTTTTATTTAGCAGCGCATTTGGTTTATTTAAATCACTCTCAGACAAAGCATAGTCTTGTGATGCAAACCAATTTGGTCTTTCCCATCCATAAACCGAACCGAAAACCGCCCCCAAGTTCTTCATCCTTTCAAAGCAAGGAGAAGTCTTCAAAGGCCTCGCCGCGCTTCGCTCTTCGTCCGGGTAATGGTTCTTGAAAACATGGTTATATGCTTCCTCATTCTTTGCGCGCAAGTACCCCCGAGCCGCGTAAGGACCGAACCGACGAGGATCCACACCCATCATGTCGACAGTCGGCTCTCCTTCAACGATCCACTCTGCTAACTGCCAACCAGCGCCGCCGGCAGCCGTAATTCCAAAACTATGGCCTTCACTCAACCAAAAGTTTTTTATATCCCAAGCTGGGCCAACAATTGGATTACCATCGGGAGTATAAGCGATAGCGCCGTTGTAGACAGTTTTAACTCCTGCCTCAGCAAATGCTGGAACTCGCTCCATGCATGCCTCAACATGCGGCATCAATCGATCGAGGTCACCATTAAAAAGTTCATATTCAGAAGCATCACTGGGACCATCGACGTAGCAGCAAGGTGCACCTTCTTCATAAGGACCGAGAATAAATCCGCCCGCCTCCTCACGAAGATAATAGCCCGCATCTGATTCCCGCAAGACTCCTTGCTCAGGCAAACCTTGATCTCTGCGAGCTATTACATCTGGATGGGATTCAGTGACGATATACTGGTGCTCTACTGGAAGAACCGGCAGATCTAATCCGACCATTTGGCCAGTTTGGCGTGCAAAATTTCCTGTACAGGAAACGACATGTTCGCAAGCGATCTCACCTTTATCAGTTTTAACCAACCACGTATCATCAGACTGCTGCTCTAAAGCTGTAACCAAAGTGTTGCGGTAGATTTCGGCTCCCCGAGCTCGGGCACCCTTTGCTAAAGCTTGAGTTAAGTCAGCTGGTTGGATATAACCATCATCAGGATGCTGAATCGCACCAACTAATCCCTCTATGTTAGCCATCGGCCAGGCTTTCTTAACTAGCTCTGGAGTCAGAAAATTTACGTTCACACCCACGGTCTCAGCCACTCCGGAATAGTATAGGTACTCATCCATACGATCCTGATTCGTAGCCAAACGGATATTTGATACGCCGCGAAAACCAACATCTTGTCCTGTTTCCTGCTCAAGCTCTTGATAAAATTTCACAGAATATTGATGTAGTTTACCGACCGAATAACTCATGTTAAAAAGTGGAAGTAAGCCAGCAGCATGCCAGGTGGAGCCCGAAGTAAGTTCCTTACGCTCAACCAACACCACGTCACTCCATCCTTTCTTGGCAAGGTGATAAAGCGCGCTTACACCCACCACACCACCGCCAATAACCACAACCCTAGTCTTTGCTTTCATTATGAAGCCTCACGATGATAATCGGCTCAGTGTAACGAGCGTTGGTAGACCAAACACATCTGATTGCGACAGATGTTTATGCTTCAGCGTCATCATTTCATAGCATCAATCATTGCACTTCTCGTCGTTTTTAAGACATCATCTGTCGGTCTGAGAGAATCATTAATTCAGTTACATATAGATCATACCGATTCAAATTAAACTGACTGAAGAGCGCTGATCATTTGCAGCCGTCCTGCGAAATTAGTAGTGGAGAAGTTAATGAGTGATATAGAAATAGCACGAAAAGCGAAAACGCAACCAATAGCTGAAATCGCGAAGAGACTCGACATACCAGAGAGCGCATTAATTCCGTTTGGAAGGACTAAGGCAAAAATCGACCCTGAACACATCAAATCCCTAAGCGACAAGCCAGATGGAAAACTCATTCTCGTTACAGCCATAAGTCCCACGCCTGCCGGAGAAGGTAAAACCACCACTTCCGTAGGGCTAAATGATGCGATTAATCGAATAGGAAAGAAATCCGTAGCCTGTCTACGAGAACCGAGCCTAGGCCCTTGCTTTGGCATGAAAGGAGGCGCTGCAGGCGGAGGTTACGCTCAGGTGGTACCAATGGAAGATATCAATCTCCATTTCACTGGAGATTTTCATGCGATAGGAGCAGCTCATAATTTACTATCAGCTTTGATCGACAATCATATTCATTGGGGCAATAAACTTGAAATTGATGCACGTCGGATTACCTGGAAAAGGGTAATTGATATGAACGATCGTGCACTTCGAACTGTAAACTGCGGCCTAGGTGGTCCAGGTAACGGCTTTCCGCGTCAAGATGGCTATGACATCACCGTTGCATCAGAAGTCATGGCTATCTTTTGCCTGGCAACTGACCTGAACGATCTAAAGGCAAGACTTGATCGAATTGTGATTGGCTATACCCGAGAACAAAAACCGGTCCATGCAGCAGACCTACTAGGTACTGGAGCCATGACTGTATTATTAAAGGATGCTCTGGCACCCAACTTGGTGCAAACTCTTGAAAATAATCCCGCTATCATTCACGGAGGACCATTTGCAAACATTGCTCACGGTTGTAATTCAGTAATTGCAACCAAAGCGGGTTTAAAGATGGCCGATTACGTGGTAACGGAAGCTGGTTTCGGTGCTGACTTGGGAGCTGAAAAGTTTTTTGACATTAAGTGCCGCATGTCAGGGCTCCAACCGGACGCGTCAGTGCTTGTCGCAACCATTAGGGCTCTAAAAATGCATGGAGAAATCTCTCAAAAAGAAGGAGGCTTACTGGAAAGCGGATGTTCCAATCTCGTCAGGCATATAGAAAATATTAAATCTTTTGGGGTACCAGTGGTCGTCGCAATTAATCGATTCTCCAGCGACACCGATGCTGAATTAGCCACTGTTAAAAAAATAGCTTCAGCTAATGGCGTCACTGCTATTGAGTGCACCCACTGGGAGCACGGTGGTGCTGGCGCAGAAGCTCTTGCTAATGAAGTAGTAGAAATGGCTGACAGCGGATCTGCCAGTTTCGCACCTATCTATCCAGACGAAATGCCACTCTGGGAAAAAATAAAAACTGTGGCCACACGACTTTACAGGGCCGATGATATAATTGCTGACAAAAAAATTCGTGACCACATCCGAAAGTTTCAAGACGACGGCTATGGCAATTTTCCTGTCTGCATTGCAAAAACCCAATACAGCTTTTCTACCGATCCTAACCTAAAGGGTGCGCCAACAAATCATATCGTAGCAATTCGCGAAGTCCGACTTAGTGCTGGTGCTGGTTTTATTGTGGTCGTTTGCGGAGACATAATGACCATGCCCGGTCTACCAAGATCTCCGGCCGCAAATAGTATTGAACTGGACAAGAATGGTGAAGTGGTCGGCTTGTTTTAGCTTGCTGGTTAACAGGCCGCCGAGGCAAAAAAATCGAGTTTAAAGATTAACAATTAGCGAACTTTTTTAGTTTACGTCGTTCTAGCCCTCTTACCTATATCTCAACATATCAGGACTGAGCTCTTTAAAACTCTTTACACCCATAAGTTTCATGTCTCTTTCAATTTCTGACCTGAGATTTCCCAACGCTTTTTCAACTCCCGCTCTTCCAGCACCACCAAGCGCATATAAATACATTCGTCCCCCGGAGCATGCCGATGCACCCATAGCCATTGCCTTCAGGACATGGGAGCCCCTTTGTATCCCTCCATCCAGAATCACCTCAATATCTCCTCCAACCTCTTGCATTATTTCTCCAAGTTGATCGAAGGGGCTCCTGCTCCCATCGAGTTGTCTACCTCCATGATTAGAAACCATTATGGCATCAGCACCCAGTTCAACAGCCCTACGGGCATCCTTTGGACTCATAATGCCTTTCAAGCAAAATCTTCCATCCCAGTTATCCTTAAGTTCTGCCACATCGTCCCAGTCCATGCTCTGATCAAGCATCGATGAAAAATAATCACCGATGGAAATAGCTATATTCGATCCCTCTTGGATATGATCTCTGAGTTGCGAGAGCTCAAACTTTTCTCGAAAGAAGTAATTCAACGCCCATGATGGTTTGAGGACAAATTGAATTAGACTTGAGGGCGTCAAGCGAGGGGGGGAAGTAAAACCGGTCCGCAAATCCCGCTCTCTATTCCCTCCTGTGATTGTATCGACTGTTAGCGTAAGAATTTCAAAATGAGCGTCCTTAGCCATTTGAAGCATCGAAGAATTCAGCCCTCTGTCTTTGTGGAAGTAGAATTGAAACATCTTCGGTGTACTGATTAGTCGTCCAATTTCTTCTAAACTTACAGTGCCCAGAGACGAAACCCCAAATAGCGTACCAAATTTTTCTGCTGCGAGTGCAACTGCTCTCTCTCCGTCATGATGGAAGAGTCTTTGAAGAGCTGTGGGCGAACAAAATATGGGCATCTCAAGATTAAAACCCATCACATTGACAGACATATCAATCTCTTCCACGCCGGTCAATACGTTTGGCACTAAGTCACAACTTTCAAAAGATGCAGTATTGCGACGATAGGTCACCTCATCATCCGCAGCCCCATCAATGTAATGAAAAATTGGGCTGGGTAATCTAAGCCTAGCTAATTCCCTAAGATCATGGAAATTATGGCAGTCCTGCAATGATTTCAACATCAAACAAGCCTCTCAAACAAAAAAATCGACCGCTCTTTGGTCTTCAAACCAGCTTTTACTGAGCTACTGCCGCCGCCCCGGGCCTCCTTGGGTCAGATGCTCCGAATAAGCTATTTTTCGGTCCCCTCTGAATGCTCTGAGTGTCACCCAGAACGTATTCCGCTTCCCCTATATTGTGCCCCATCAATGAGAGAAGATGCACAGTATCACGCGATATACCTGATTCCATTAACAGCCTATCAGGGAACCACTGGTGATGTACTCTGGGCACCGACGCACCCTCCGCAATACCCATCTCAAACACCAAGACATTAAGAATTGTTTGCAATACCGTGGTTATAATAGTGCTTCCTCCAGGACTGCCCGTTACCAAGAAAGGGGACCCAGTTTTATCAAAAACAATGGAAGGGGTCATTGACGATAAGGGTCGCTTACCCGGTTCAATAGCATTAGCAATTCCACCTAGCAAACCAAAAGCATTGGGCGTACCCGGCTTTGCAGAAAAATCATCCATCTCATTGTTCATCAAAAACCCAGCTCCCGGAATTGAAATCCCATTTCCATACGAAAAATTTAATGTCGTAGTATTCGATACTACATTTCCCCACTGATCCCAGGTCGAGAAGTGAGTCGTCTCACTAGATTCATTATCACTGAGCGTTTTCCCAACCTGAAGCACCTCGGGATCAATGTCTAAACCTGATTGAACGTCGAAAGATGGAGTCGCCTTGGCCAAGTTAATCCCAGACCTCAGAGCATTGGCATAATTTTTGTCGGTTATATCACTTATGGGAACACGATAAAAATCAGGGTCCCCAAGGTATATGCTTCTATCCGCATAAGCTCTCCGCATCGCTTCTGCAAGCCGATGGATATATGCGGCACTGTTGTGCCCCAACGATCGAAGATCCCATCCTTCCAAAATGTTTAACATCTGTATGAGGTGCACCCCGCCAGATGAAGGTGGTGGCATAGCACAAATGGTATTGCCATGAAAGTCACCACATACTGGTTCGCGAGTTACAACTCGATAATTTCTAAGATCATCCAAGGTAATTAATCCACCCAAGTTCTTCATCTCATCAACAATCAATTTAGCCGTTTTACCTTCATAAAACCCAGCCCTACCATACTCGGAAATGCGTTTTAGTGTATTCGCCAAATCCTGCTGGATTAACTCCTCGCCGGGTTGATAAGGCTCACCGTTTGGCTTAAAAAAATAATTTCTAGATGCAGGATTACTGGATAGACGTTCACGTCTTGAAGTCAATGAGGACGACAAATCAAGACTGACCTTAAAACCGTCTCGCGCAAGTTTGATGGCTGGACTCAGGACCCTTTCTATACTGAGCGAGCCATAGGATTTATGAGCATGCAAGAGCCCTGCGACAGTTCCCGGCACGCCAGACGACTTTATACTATACCTGGCCACCTTCTTGTCGACATCTCCTGCCTCATTCAGGAACATTTCACGGTGTGAGTCTGCGGGTGCCATTTCTCGATAATCTAGCGCAATTGTCTCATCTTCATTAGCCAAATGGATTACCATGAAGCCACCCCCCGCTAGGTTTCCAGCCCTCGGAAGAGTGACAGCTAGGGCAAAACCAGACGCAACCGCGGCATCGATGGCATTACCACCCTCTGCCAAAATATCGGCACCCACCTGACTAGCAATAGCCTCCTGGGTTACCACCATTCCTAGTTTTCCATATACCGGATGAAATCTAGTCTTCGGATTGATGATAGGCGCTTCTGAAGCTTGATTAAGTGGGATCATCAAGCTCAAAACGAAAATTGAATTTATGCAGCCCAAACGAAGAGTTTTCATGATTTGTCTCCATCTTTTTCTAAAATAACTTTTTCAGGTTTTTTTCGACTTCAGCAAAGAGCTAACATGATCCTAAACTCAACAACTCAAAACCAACAATTTTTTTTCGGATTGCCAGAAAAAATTCTTCATTTGGCCCACAGTGTTTATTGTGGCCGGGAACCAAAGTCTTCAGATCTCCTCAATGGCGACATAGAAACCCCCTCATCAAGAAACGCTAGCTATACTCTCATTTTTTCCAATCCAATGGGTTTAGCTTGCTCAAACGAAAATCTGTACAGCTCTATTTCGCCCGATAGATTTCTGCGGGAAAGGATCAATGATGCTATTTAACTGCAACCTCATAAGTCGGCTAACTCCGGCTCAATTGCTAGAAACTCTGCCTCATCGGAAATTAGAGTAAGTCTCGCGGTTTCGATATCGAGAGGAGCAAATGTCAATTTGCTTCCCGGAACGAGCTGACCAAGTTTATCCATATCTCGAGAAAAGACAGAGCCAAGCTTCGGATACCCTCCGATCGTTGGCCGATCGCACATCAATACAATGGGCTGACCATCCGGCGGAAATTGGATTGCACCATTACAGATGCCTTCGGAAAGAATGCCGTCAATGCTAGACATTATTGCCGGACCCTTTAGACGACATCCCGTCCTATCACTGTCTTTCGACAAAGTGTACTCGCTTGCGAAAAAAAGTTGCTTTTTATCGTCGTCGAAAGTTTCGTGTTGGCAGCCTAAAACTACTCGAAGTTTCGCATTACTTTGCGGTCGAACCGGACGTAAGTCTTCAGAAAGTTTATATCTCGGGGGCAATATTTGTAAGTTGCGGCAACTTAATAAGTCCCCTACTTGTATCGCACTGCCGTCCTGTCTTTGCCCACCAACTTTATCACGAGGAACAGTGGACATGCTGCCAAAAATCTTTTCGCATCTAAATCCACCGCTCACTGCCAGATAACCGCGCATCCCAGTTCTGGCATATCCAAGTTCTATTCGGTCACCGCTCTCAATCAGATGCGTTTGCCATGGTGCCGCCCACTTTTTGTTGATTTGCATTGGAATATCTGCTCCCGTCAATGCAACGCAACTGGAGCCTTGCGCTTCCATCACCAAACCGCCTATAGTGACCTCTAGGACTCCTGAATTTTCAGGGTTACTGCATAATCGATTTGACCATCGAAAAGCTTCTTTATCCATCGGACCACCATTGCAAAGTCCCAAATGATTATAGCCAAATCGACCGCCATCCTGAAGCAAACTCAAAATGCCGGATTTGAGCACTTTGAAACCCGATGTCATATCTCTCCACCCAAAGCCATATACTCTCGCCGAGTCACTTGCTGGAAACGGACACGATCCCCAACCTTAATCGGAGTTGGAGGCGTCTTTGCTATATCAAACATAGTTTCAGGACATAACCCAATTAGGTTCCATCCTCCAGGGGATTGGCAAGGATAAACAGCCGTTTGTCTATCAGCGATAGCGACCGATCCAGCAGGAACTTTAAGTCTTGGTGTTTTTAGCCTAGGCGCAGCGATCCTGCTATCAATCTCTCCCAGATAAGCAAAGCCAGGCGCAAAACCCATTGCATAAACCCTGTAGTCTACACTCTGATGCAACTCGATAATCTCTCGAGTTGAGAGTCCAAAAAATTTAGACAAGGACTGCAGGTCCGGACCGGATTCCGGGCTATAATAAACAGGGAGCTCCACAAGAGTTCCACTATTAGTGGACTTGGTACAAGCGGTCTTTTTTAGAGATTTTTCAATTTCCATTTTTATTAGATAATGATCTGTTAGGAGCGAATCATAGATTACAAGCAATGAGGCATAAGACGGGATAAGATCGATAATAAAACACCCAATGCTAACCCTTAAATTGTTCACTGTCTCCGCTATCAGAGCAGAATTCCTGTCACTCGCCCTGTCATCAAAGTAAATGATCAAAGAATTTTCGCCAGCAATAGATATTTTATAGTCAACTTGAATCATCGATATCTCAACTTGTCAGAGTGCGGACCTCTCCGATAGCTTCAATGGCAGCAGCATTATCACCATGAACGCATATCGAATCAGCACATAACTCCAAATATTTACCGCTTTTGGTCGTCACTGAGCCATGTTCAACTAATTGCTTAACTTGCCTAAGCATTTTTGCACGGTCATGAACAGCGCCATATTCAGTCCTCGCCACTAATGCACCGTCGTCGTCGTAGCAACGGTCAGCGAAAGCCTCGAAAATAACACTAAGTCCAAATGCTTCAGCTTCTTTTTTATGCTCTTCAGCGAATGGAGTTGCTTGAAGCATAAATTCTAGAGGTTCACAATTCTCCGATATAGCTTGCATCACCACATGTCTAACCTGTCTGTCAGCCATCATGTCAGTATATAGTGCACCATGAGGCTTTACGTATCTAACATGCATTCCCAGATTCCTAGCCATGCCTTGGAGTGCTGCTACCTGATATTGTAAGACAGCTATCAATTCCTCAGCGGGCAATTCCATAGAGCGCCTGCCGAAACCATCTCGATCGGGGTAACTTGGATGAGCTCCAACTGTGACGCTATTCGACCGAGCAGCGATTAAAGTTTCTTTCATCAGCAGTGGGCTGCCTGCGTGAATACCACAAGCTATATTAACCTGATCGATGAATGGCATGACGTGTTCCCCATTACAGTCCGCTCCGACGCCAGACCACTCGCCTAAATCACAATTAAGAAGCAATCGCATAATACGCCTCCAAAGAGAACTTTAGCTCCGCCAATATTTTAAAGTATTCATTGTTATGAGCCTCTCAAAAATTACCAGGCTGCATAGACGCTTGTAAACCAACTTAATACCTAAAAGGAATACGTCGCATAGTCTTAGCGCCAAATCCCAATTTTCCTGAGACCCTGGACAAATTCTCATACTCATTATTATGCTGTGCGAATATATTTACGAACAATTGAAATGGTTCTCTGTTAGAACGCGATGAATCGATATACGCATCGGTTTTCATAAATAATTAAGCTGTTCAGTATCTTCACTCTTGCGAGTCTAGCAAAGCTTAAATCGAAAAACATCTGTTGAATCTGGGAGCGTTTAGATACCTGCGCATATAATCTAAATTTAGAAAAACTAATGATAATTTAATTAGTTTTCAGATTATCGAGATATTCAGAACATCTAGAAATTGAGATTTTATGGGTGAGGAGTAATTTTAGTACTCATATGTTAGACTTAAACCAATTGTAAGAGGATCAAGAGGCACATCAAAAACAAGTTGATCAGGTAGTATAGTCGATAAAGAAGAGCTTTCGATTTCAGTTACGTGAGCAGTGGTCCGAATATTCCATCGTCTGACATCGAGGTTAAAACTAAGGTTCTCCGTCCATTTCCAATCCATGCCAAGCTGATAAACCAAACCAGTAGATGCATCAAGCTCTAACTCTGCTCCACTCATAGGGCCAGTTGTAGTCTCCTTAAAAAATACCGTATGATTTAAACCCACTCCGATATATGTTCTGAATCGAGCTCCTAGATAAAAATAGTGCTGAAACATCAGAGCAGGCGGAAGATGCCTAGTGATTCCAATTTTTACGCCAGTTCCGAGTGCTTTGTCATAGATACTGTGATGTATGGGAAGTCCAGCCAAAAATTCCACACCAAAATTTTCAGTCACCAAATACGTAAAGGTGAGAGTGGGTGTTCCGCTGTCACCAACGGCCGCTATGTTTCCATTGTCAGCAGCTATATCAACATTGGTATAACCTCCTCTAATGATCAGACCACCCTTTTCCAATGC
>CAJWMT010000012.1:0-38033 GCA_913044275.1 uncultured Cellvibrionales bacterium | reverse complement strand
CGGAATTGGTAGACGCGCTGGATTTAGGTTCCAGTGGGGTAACCCGTGAGAGTTCGAGTCTCTCCTTTCGCACCAAAGGGATCCTATTAACTGATTTAACTAGAGGAAGGACAATGCGGGTTTCTGTGGAGTCGAGCGAAGGTTTGGAACGACAATTAAAAATTGAAGTGCCAGCTGAACGAGTCGACCAGTTGGTGTTAGATAGGCTGGAGCAAGCCAAGAAAACAGTCAACCTGAAAGGTTTTCGAAAAGGAAAGGTGCCGCTCAATGTCGTGAAACGGCAATATGGTAAGGGGGTTCGGCAGGAAGTGGTTGGTGAGATGATCAACTCTAGTTTAATGGATGCTCTCAAACAGGAAGGCCTCAGACCAGCTGGGGAACCGCGCATAGATGGATTGCATAACGAGGAGGGGAAGACTTTAGAGTATCTTGCCACTTTTGATATATTTCCTTCGATAACACTCGGAGCTTACGCCGACATAGAGATTGACAGGCCGACCTGTGAAATTGTTGATTCCGATGTGGACGGTATCGTCGAAAAGCTCCGAGATCAGAGGGCAACGTATGATAGTGTTGATAGGGCATCTAAACAAGGAGATCAGGTAACGATTGATTTCGTTGGTAAAAAAGACAATAAAGAATTTCCAGGCGGTAAAGCAGAAGCACATAAATTAGTCCTGGGATCTGGAGCTATGATACCTGGTTTTGAAAGTGGTCTCGTCGGTCGCTCAGTTGGGGATACCGTAACGCTAGATCTAACATTTCCTGATGATTACCATTCGGAGGAGTTAAAGGGCAGCGAGGTAGTTTTTGTAATCGATATAAAAGAAATAGCTTCCAAATCTATCCCCGAATTGGACGACGCATTCTTTACTCATTTTGGAGTAAAAGATGGTGGACTGGATAAGTTTCGAGACGAGGTCCGTGCTAATATGGAAAGAGAACTTGGCGACATTCTGTCTAATAAAATCAAATCTAGGGTCATGAATGAACTATTTAAGCTTAATCCGATAGACGTCCCTAAGGCGCTTGTGGATAGTGAGATAGGAAGTTTGAAGCGACAGATGTTACAGCAATTCGGCGGTGGAAAAGAAATTGATCTAGATAGTTTACCTGACGATTTGTTTCTTGGTAAGGCTCGTTATAGGGCTACCCTATCACTGCTGCTTACAGAAGTAATAAAATGTGAAGAACTTGTTGTGGATAAGACTGCGGTCCGGATGAAGATAGAGGGATTGGCTTCCAGCTACGAGGATCCGCAGGAGGTTATAGACTACTATCAGTCAAAGCCAGAGATGATGCAGTCCATCGAGATGAATGTGCTTGAAGAGATGGCCATCGAAAAAGTGCTTGCTGAAGCGAAGATAAATGATCAATCTCAAGCATATGATGATGCTATAAAACCTGATCCAGAACCAGATTTTAATGAGCTTTGATTGGAAATCTTGATGATATATTATGGAAAATTGTATCAACGTACAGACGAGACCGACATTTGGGATGTTGAAATACATCCGCAGATCCATATAAAGTTTATGGGAGTATACAAATTATAATGGTAAAGGACATAACAGCGAGCGGGCTTATCCCCATGGTGGTCGAACAAACGTCCCGGGGCGAAAGGTCATATGACATATATTCAAGGCTACTCAAGGAGAGGGTAATCTTTCTTGTTGGGACTGTTGAAGATCATTCGGCAAACTTAATTGTAGCTCAGATGCTCTTTCTGGAAGCTGAGAATCCAGACAAGGATATACACCTTTATATTAACTCTCCCGGTGGGTCGGTAACGTCAGGCATGTCTATCTACGACACTATGCAATTTATCAAGCCTGATGTGAGTACTATGTGTATTGGTCAAGCCGCGTCGATGGGAGCCTTTCTACTCGCCGCTGGAGCGCCTGAAAAGCGCTTCTGCCTGCCGAATTCTAGGACTATGATTCATCAACCGAGTGGGGGTGCCCAGGGGCAGGCGACCGACGTTCAGATTCAGGCTAGAGAGATGATCAAGACTAAAACGCGACTTAACAAGCTTCTTGCAAAGCATACTGGAAAATCGGTAAAGAAAATAACTGATGACACAGAAAGAGATACATTCATGGATGCTGAGGAATCAAGAATATACGGTCTGGTCGATGGGGTGCTGGACAAAAGACCTGAGAATCGCTAACCTTTTTGGATGTAATGACGATCTTTAATCTTGCAGAGTAAGACGAATAAAATCGAAGCTACTGGTGGAGACTTGCATTGAGTGAAAGAGACGGCACGGCTGATGGTGGAAAGCTCTTGTTCTGCTCGTTTTGCGGTAAGAATCAAAACGAAGTAAGGCGCCTGATTGCAGGGCCATCAGTATATATTTGTGACGAGTGCGTAGATCTTTGCAACGATATTATTTCAGAGGAAGCACAGGCGAACGTTAATGAAGACTCGGATGTGTCTTTGCCGGTTCCCAAGGAAATTAAAGTCATACTTGATGACTATGTCATTGGTCAAGAGCGAGCTAAACGGATCCTCTCAGTGGCCGTTTACAACCATTACAAGAGACTTCAGGTTGGAGAACGTGACCGGCCGGCCGCTGACTCGGTCGAGTTGGGTAAGAGTAACATATTGTTGATCGGCCCAACTGGGAGTGGTAAAACCTTACTGGCAGAGACTTTGGCACGATTGCTTGATGTTCCGTTTACTATAGCTGATGCCACGACACTCACCGAAGCTGGTTATGTCGGTGAAGACGTTGAAAATATAATTCAGAAGCTACTGCAAAAATGCGATTACGATGTAGAAAAGGCCCAACGCGGCATTGTCTACATCGACGAAATCGATAAGATCTCTCGTAAGTCGGACAACCCCTCAATCACTAGAGATGTTTCAGGCGAGGGCGTTCAACAGGCCTTGTTGAAGTTAATAGAAGGAACGATAGCTTCTGTTCCTCCTCAGGGAGGCAGGAAGCATCCGCAACAAGAGTTCCTTCAGGTAGATACATCTAACATTTTATTTGTATGTGGGGGCGCTTTTTCTGGACTGGAAAAGGTGATTCGCGATAGATCTGAAAAAGGCGGCATAGGATTTAGTGCCGCAGTGAACAGTAAAGACGACCAAAAGTCGATAGGTGAGACTTTGTTGGATGTAGAACCGAGTGATCTCATCAGCTACGGCTTGATCCCAGAATTTATAGGTCGTCTGCCGGTTGTTGCAACACTACAAGAACTTGATCGCGAGGCTCTGGTAGCGATTCTGGTGGAGCCGAAAAATGCGCTCTTTAAGCAATATCAGACATTGTTTAGCATGGAAAACGTCGATTTAGACCTTCGGAATGATGCTTTGAATGCTATAGCCGATAAAGCTATCGATAGGAAAACTGGCGCTCGGGGGTTGAGATCTATCCTAGAAACAGTGCTGCTCGACACGATGTATAGAGCTCCCTCCGAAGCTGATTTGGTTAAGGTAGTGGTCGATGCATCTGTTATAAATGGAGAAAATGAACCTCTTTTAGTCTATGAACAGCAAGATCTTAAATTAGCGGCGAGTGAAGAAGCTTAGAATCCTGCAGACAATATAGTTCGTTTCCTTTAAAAGCCGTTTTATTTTGCGGCAAGCCAAATTTTTTTGAATTCCATTAGGACAGCCAACAAGTATACCTAATTCAACTGGAGCTGCTATGACCGGAGAGCATTTTGAGACTGAAGATAGGCCTTTTCCCATCTTACCACTTCGAGATGTGGTGGTTTACCCACATATGGTGGTGCCGCTATTTGTTGGGAGAGAAAAATCCATTCTGGCGTTAGAAGCCGCAATGGATGAGGATAAGTTGGTGGTGCTCGTTGCCCAGCGTGACCCATCCGAAGACAATCCAAACATCAAGCAGTTATACAAAGTTGGTACTTTAGCCAGTATATTACAAATGCTTAAACTACCGGATGGAACGCTGAAGGTTTTGGTAGAAGGAATCACGAGGGTTGAGCTAAATGGTGAGGTTGATGGGGAAGCTTTCGGAGCCGCCTTTGTTAAGAAACTCGGTAGCGCAGAGACTGATGAAACAGAGATTGATGCGACTCTAAGGTCTACCATCGCAATGTTTGAGCAGTATGTTAATTTAAGTAAAAAAATTCCTGCTGAGGTGATTGCTACAGTCAGCGGTATCGATGATCCTCATCGACTCGCCGACACCATCGCCTCCCACATGACACTGAGTCTCGAGCAGAAGCAGGGTATTTTGGAAGTGTCAGGTCTCAAGGGGCGCCTTGAGCATTTAATGGGGCTAATGGAATCAGAAATTGACCTATTCCAAATTGAGCAGCGGATTCGTGGTCGTGTAAAAAAACAGATGGAGAAGAGTCAGCGAGAGTATTATTTGAATGAACAGATGAAAGCCATCCAGAAAGAACTTGGTGATATGGATGAGGGCATATCAGAACTGGATCAATTGGAGAAGAAGGTCGTCGACTCTGGAATGCCTGCAGCCGCTTTGGATAAATGCAAAACAGAATTGAACAAATTAAAAATGATGTCCCCAATGTCTGCCGAGGCTTCCGTGATTCGGAATTATGTAGATTGGATGATTGGCGTTCCGTGGAAGATCAGGACACGTGTCAAGCATAATCTTAAAGATGCTGAAAAAACCTTGGATAATGATCACCATGGATTGGATGAAGTCAAGGAACGTATTGTAGAATTCTTGGCTGTGCAGCAACGTGTTAAAAAACTCAAAGGACCTGTGTTATGTCTTGTGGGGCCGCCCGGGGTGGGTAAGACTTCTTTGGGTGAATCAATAGCTAAAGCGACGGGACGGAAATTTGTGCGAATGAGCCTTGGAGGAGTCAGGGACGAGGCCGAAATTCGAGGTCATCGAAGAACCTATATCGGTTCACTTCCTGGTAAAATTATTCAAAAATTGTCAAAGGTAGGCGCGAAAAATCCGCTCTTTTTGTTGGACGAGATTGACAAAATGGGGATGGACCATCGTGGTGATCCGGCTTCGGCACTTTTGGAAGTTCTCGATCCTGAACAGAATCATACTTTCAATGATCACTATCTTGAGGTCGATTATGATCTCTCAGAAGTGATGTTTATTTGCACATCAAATTCTTTAAATATCCCAGGCCCTTTACTAGATCGTATGGAGGTCATCAGAATCCCCGGGTATACCGAAGATGAAAAGGTTGCAATTGGAGAGAAATATTTAGTGCCAAAGCAGCGCAAGTCAAATGGTTTGAAAGACAATGAGCTCACTATCACGCAAGATGCGCTGAAAGATATAATACGTTTCTATACCCGTGAAGCAGGAGTGCGAGGTTTAGAGCGAGATGTCGCGAAGGTGTGTCGTAAGGTTGTAACGCAACATGTAAGAGCGAAGAAGCGATCAGATGAAGTAGTAGATGCGAAGGACCTTGAGGATATGATTGGTGTTCGGCGGTTTAAGCATGGTCGTGCAGAGGATGAAAATCAAATCGGACAAGTTACTGGGCTTGCTTGGACGTCTGTCGGGGGGGAATTGTTATCTATTGAAGCTTCCGCAATACCTGGTAAGGGTAAAGTTGTTAAGACGGGATCTTTAGGTGACGTGATGCAAGAGTCCATCCAAGCAGCTTTAACAGTAGTGCGAAGTCGCGCAAAGACCTTAGGGATTCGAAAAGACTTTCATCAAGAGAATGACTTACATATTCATGTTCCGGAAGGAGCGACGCCCAAAGATGGACCGTCGGCGGGAGTCGGTATGTGCACGGCTATGGTTTCAGTTCTCACGGGTACGCCAGTCAAAGCTGAAGTCGCCATGACAGGAGAGATTACATTGCGGGGTCAGGTTCTGAAGATAGGGGGCCTAAAAGAGAAACTTCTAGCTGCCCATCGAGGGGGTGTTACCACGGTAGTTATTCCTGATGAAAATTCAAGTGACCTCAAAGAAATACCGGATAATATAAAGAATGATCTGAAAATATGTAGGGTCAAATGGATAGATGAGGTCCTAGATATAGCATTTGAGACAAAACCGACGCCCCTTTCGGATGAAGAATTTAATAAAGCAAGTTCAGCGGCCAAAGAAGACATTGCCTCAGGCATTGCAAACACGCATTAATCTACTCAAATGGGCTAATTTGTGAAAGTATGCTTGACCCCTAAATTAGTGTTGGTATAAAGTTACTCATGAAAGACGTCCGCGGGCGATGTTTGTGTTAATTGGAAATTGTTAAACTTAAAAAATCCATAAAAGGGGAAAAATAGTGAATAAATCTGAATTAGTAGATGCGATAGCTGAAGGCGCGGACATCTCAAAAGCTTCTGCGGGACGAGCATTAGACTCGGCCATCGAAGCTATAACGAGTGCATTAAGTAATGGAGATCAAGTATCTCTAGTCGGTTTTGGTACCTATTCTGTTAAGCATAGGGCTGCAAGGACTGGACGAAACCCACAAACTGGGTCTGAAATACAAATAGCAGCGGTTAACGTGCCCAGCTTCAAAGCTGGCAAGGCACTTAAAGATGCTGTGAACTAGATATACAATCGACGTATCGAGAAGTCTTAAAAAGGGGCGCCTCAAGCGCCCCTTTTGTTAGTTGGCCTGCCTTATTATGTTAGATAACTTTAGATCTAAAATCCGCGGTGTGGCAATAGGCATCGTAGGGCTCATAGCTATTGTATTCGCTTTTTCTGGCGCAGGAACACTGACGCTCACTCGAGCAGGATCTGCAGAGGTGGCTTCAGTAGACGACCATATCATCACTGAGCAGGATGTTGCTTTCAAACTTCAGCAAATCAAAACTCGTATTCTTCTGGAAAACAATGGAATGTCTGAAGAGCAACTGGATGAAGACATTCTGTATCCCATTGCCGTTGAGCAGTTGATTGGAGCCAAAGCTCTGTTTAACCATGCGGCTAATGGATCGATGGCTGCATCTCCAAAAAAATTGGCAGACCTAATTATTAACTCAGAGCTCTTTCAAACCGAGGGAGAGTTTGATGAAGATAGGTACAGGTATTTTATAAGGAATCGCGGATTTACTAATGCTGGTTACAAGCAAATTCTTACTGAAGAGATAATTCGTTTTCAGCTGTTAAATGGATTGCGTCATTCAAGCTTCGTTACCCCGAGAGAAGTAGACCGTTTGACGTCACTCGTAAGTCAGACAAGAGATTATTATTACCTTAAACTTCCTTTGGCAACAATCGAAGAGCTTATCGATCCCTCTGAGGCTGAACTGACCGAATATTTTGAGCAGAATAAGGCCCAATTCCAGTCACTGGAAACAGCTATTTTTGAGTACATTGAGCTTAGTCCAGATTCTTTGTTATCTGAATACGAAATATCTGAAGAAGCTGTGATCGCACGTTTCGCTGAAGAGAAAGAAGACTTTAACCAGCCAGTCTTTCGACGAGCGGCCCATATTTTATTTGATATTGGTAATGACAAATTGGCTAATGAAGTAAGGCGTCAACTTTCAGATGGGGAGGACTTTGCGGCTCTAGTCAAGAAGCATTCTATTGATGCAGGTTCTTCAAGCATTGGGGGCGATTTGGGTTTTTCGGATGGCAGTGCTTTTCCAGAAAAATTTGAACAGGCGCTGAGCAAGCTCCGAGTTGGGGAAGTGTCAAAGCCAATCCTTACAGATGCTGGAGTTCATCTGGTAAAACTTTTAGATGTGGAAAGAACCTCATATAACATCGACTCGGAGCGTGAAAGAATTGTTTCAACTATTCGGCAAGAGCGACTAAACGAACTGCTGCCAGAGAAATTGGCTCTTTTGGGAGAGTTGAGTTATAACGCAGAGTCTCTAGTCGAATTAGGACTTGAACTGGGACTTAAGGCCGGTGTTTCTGAGCCTTTAAGCAGGAGCGGGGGTTTAGGCCTTGGAGCATATCCCGAGTTGGTAGAGGCTGCCTTTGGCGACGAGGTGATGGTGGATAAGTTTGCTAGTGAAGTGGTCTCGGTCGGCGGTGACCGCTATTTTGTTGTAAAGTTAAAAGATCACATGTTGCCAGAGCAGAAGCCATTTGATCTGGTAAGGAATGATATCCATAAGATTATTTCGGAATTCAAGGTAGAAATGATTCTTGAGCAACGTCGCAGTGAATTCATGATTCAACTTGAGGGTGGTCAGACCATAGAGGAGATAGCAAAATCTGCGGGTTTAGAGTGGCAGGTTGTTTTCGGAGCAAAGCGATGGGATCGAGAGCTAAATGCCGAGGTCAATAGGTTTGTGTTTGATATGATACCGGACATGCATTCTGTTTATGGAAGTTTCGTGAGCTTCGATGGCCAATTTTATCTGGTCAGTTTGGAACAAACAAATATGGGTGGTCCTGAAGGATTGACCACTGAGGATCTTAAAAATTTAGTTAGTTCCAGTTGGTTAGCATTTTCCAATAGAGAGATGCAGGCTTACCAGAGCGCAGTCATTGAGATGTCGCAAGTGAGAAAATGATAGATAAATACCGAAAACCTTATTTGCTGTTAAAACTTTATCAGTGACCGTGGGGTAAGTTTAAATGCAGGTTTGGTAACATCAAGTTCTGCGTTTCAGTTCAAAATAATAGACTTTTTACGTACTGAGACGATTACCCTCAAAGGCAGGTGACTGTCTTCAATCTCATCATCTCTCATATGATGTATGAATGATCAGATGGATATGATTTATTGCATGGTTCAATGCTTTAGGGATTAAGACTCATAGCGGAAAACTTGGTCTTTAACTGGTTCTGGCGTTCATCTTGCCATCAAGAGAATGAGTCGACGCACAGAACGCATAGAAGAATAGGCAGTTCCCTTATGTAATATCAGATTTCATTATTGGTAAGTACTAAAACCAGAAGAGACAACCTATTGGTTTACCTTCTGAAATCGAGTCTATGAAACTCTTTTTTTTTACTGATCCCAAAGATGCGATTTCTACTATTGTTAATCTAGGTGTATTAACAATGTCTGGCCTGGATGGATGAGTTGACTATTTTGGATATTGTTCCAGTCGATTATTTGTTCTACCGTAATTCCGTATTTTTTTGCAATTCCAGACAAGGTGTTCCCTGACTTTATATTGTAGTAGATTTGCCTCGCTGATTGAACTCTCAAGATTTGTCCAACATTTATTAAATCATTTTGTAGCAGATTGATGCGCTTGATCTCATCCACAGTCATATCAAATTGATGGCCTATCTTGTACAAAGAATCTCCTGCAACTATCTGGTAGTAGACAAAGTTCTCATTTGTTTCTTTTTCCTTGCTCGACAAATATCCTTTATTTGGTATCAGGAGCGTTTCGCCAATGGAGAGATGGTCAGATGTTCGATTGTTGGTTTTCATTAACCAATCAACATCAACGTTATGTTTTTGCGCTATTTCGCTTAGCGTATCGCCAAAAACCACCGAGTACTCGCTTCGTGTTCGCCATGTCTCCTCGCGCCATGTGTGCAAAATAGTTCGAATCACTTCGCTTTTGTGCGTTGGCACTAAAAGATGGTATGGCCTTAGTGGAGGAGTAATCGATTCAAGGATCGCGGCATTCAGCACACTGAAGTTGTTCATCGACAGGAACCCTTTTTGCAGTAAAAGCGAAACCTCTATTTGCTTCTTGAGCAAAATTATATCGAAAAACGGACGATTTGGAATATCTGGTAATTTTACAGCATAGTGTTGAGGATTTTTTACGATATCCGCTATTGCAAGTAATCGCGGCACATATTCGCTTGTCTGACGAGGCAATGTTAGTGACCAGTAATCGCCTGATAGGCCACTATTTAAACTTTCCATGATGCGTTTCTTTATAAAACCTTCACCAGCATTATATGCTGCGAGGGCTAAAAACCAGTCATGGTCAAAATGGTTATACAAATACTTTAGATATTCTAAAGCAGCTCGTGTGGAATTAACTACATCCAACCGGCCGTCATACCAATCATTCTGTTCAAGGCCAAAATATTCACCCGTGCTTGGAATAAATTGCCATAATCCAGCTGCATGACTTTTGGAATATGCGAAAGGATCATACCCACTTTCTATGATCGGCAGTAGCGCTATTTCCAGCGGCATGTTGGCTAATTTTAGTTGCTCTGTGATATAGAATATAAAAGGTCTAGATCTTTCAAGAACAATCGAAAGATATTCGCGTCGGCCTAAATATTCTCGTCGAAAAGCAGAAACACTGCGAGGCGGATTGCTAGGAAGTAATTGATAACCATTACGAATTTTATGCCAAATCGGCAATTGTGATGGCTGTGCTAAGGCAAGTAATCCAGAATCCATTTTCGAAATGGAGCTTGAGCTATCTTTTTTTTCTATGTCTGAATCGGTTGAGACTTGGAATATGTTGCTCTTTTTCTCCTCATGATGATCTAGAGCTAGAGATGGGATGTCAGCATGGCCAGAATTTATCAGCGAGATCAACACGGAAGACACCAATGGGTGATGAAAGTTCAGACATTTGAAGAGTAATAGTTTCAAGTCGAATACTTAAAGCATAGTTCTAGAATATTAAAGCTATTAGGGCATTAAAGCATTAAAGCATTAAAACAGTAACACTCGGGTGCTATTTTTCAACGACATTGATTCAGAAGTTGTCTTTCCATTTTCGCAAGGCTGCGAAGATGTTAACTGGTTCATTACAATTTTCATCCGTATTTGATAAGACTTTTGATACAATGGCAGGCTCTTTGATGCGTAGAAATGGATTGGTACGTCTTTCCAAGCCTATAGTAGTTGGTAAGGTAGGATTACCTTCTGCCAAGCGTTTTTTATCCTTTTTTAAGCGTGATTCGATGTCTTTATTCTCCGGCTCCACTGCTGCTGCGAAGAGTAAATTAGATATGGTGTATTCATGCCCACAAAAGACACTGGTTTGGTCTGGTAGAGATGAGAGCTTTTCTAGAGAAAAGAGCATCTGCTGGGCTGTTCCCTCAAAAAGCCTTCCGCATCCTCCTGCAAAAAGTGTATCGCCTGAGAAAAGTATTGGTGATTGGTTATCATGAGTTCCGGAAAAATATGCGATATGATCTAAGGTATGTCCGGGTACCGACAATACATGCAAATTCAACCCGAGACAGTTGACGGCATCTCCCTCATCTAGGGGGTGAGTTACGCAGAGTGCCGGGCAGTCTCTCGGTCCGAAAACTGGAACGTTGCAATGAGCCAGTAAGTCACTCACGCCTCCTACATGATCCGGATGGTGGTGAGTAATTAGAATACCCTTCAAAGGGAGGTGTTTGTTATTTAACCAATTTAAAACGGGCCTTGAATCTCCTGGGTCAACAACATAGATACCGTTCATTTTGTCTGAGGCTAATATCCATATGTAGTTGTCACTAAGAGCTGGCAAAGCGATAACATTAATATCTGATTTTAAAATTTGCATGAGCTTACAATCTCGCGCTAGTTTTTATGGAGTTTAATGAACATAATAAGAGCCAATTGTCTTTCAGTCATCCTAAAATGTTTTATAAACGAATAAGTATTCTTAAAGAAAAATTTCTTCAGCGCTTCAAGGTCGTTGATCTGGCGCGCTCTGCTGAGCATCTTCGACAATGGTACGAGAGTGATTTCGGTGCTTATATTAATGAGCATGAGCATCAATTCATTTGCGAATATTTTTCGCAACTGCCCGGTTACCGTCTTCTTCGATTGGGTTTATCAGAAAATGTTCAGAGCACTAACAGTTTTGGACAATTACATAGATTCAGTCTTCACCCAACAGAGATGAATAGTTCTCATGCTGCGATATGTAACTATGATGAATTACCTATTCCCTCAGGAGTAATTGATGTAACTTTGCTTCAGCATTCGCTTGAATTTTCGTTATCCCCGAAAGCGGTCCTTTCTGAAGCCTGTCGAGTCACGGCACCGGGTGGGCACCTTCTACTGTTCGTTTTTAACCCATTTGGTCTCCACGGATTAAATAAGTTTCCAATGCAAATATTAACTGAGAAAATCCAATATAGATTCCATAATTTGCGGTTAGGTCGCGTGGTTGATTGGTTGTCCTTACTTGGGTTCGAGGTGACTGCATCTTACTACAGGGCACATCGTCTGATTTGCAAACCAAGCGCAAAACTTATAGCAACTTCAAGATTTGAGCGATTGTGCGAAAAACTTAATTTGCCCTTTGGAAATATATATATCATCCATGCAATGAAACGTGAGATCCAAGGGATGAATAAGAAGATGCATATATGGAAACAGGCAGCGCCCAGTTACCAACAAACCAGTGGTCAAGGCGTGCGATTGGAAAACATTCGCAAGCCCTAGATTAATTGTTAGGTGACCATAATGAAAAATGTTGAAATATATACGGATGGAGCATGCAGAGGGAATCCTGGTCCAGGTGGTTGGGGAGTGGTTCTACGTTATGAAGATTCCGAAAAAACTCTTCGAGGAGGTGAGAAGCAAACTACCAACAACCGTATGGAGTTGAGAGCAGTCATTCAAGGACTTAGTGCTTTGAGGGAACCATGCCACGTGACGATCACATCTGATTCGACTTATGTGCTTAATGGCGTTACGAAATGGATGAAACACTGGAAACAAAAAGGCTGGAGGACAGCCAGCAACAAACCGGTTAGAAATGTCGATCTTTGGCAAGAGCTCGATACCGCCATAGGAGAACACCGGATCAATTGGCAATGGGTGCGAGGGCACAGTGGGCACCGAGATAACGAGCGCGCCGATCAACTTGCCAATGAGGCGACTGATGAAATTTTGATCAGTGAAATTAAAGGACATTAAATGCTGAGAGTGCTGCAATGCGACAAATTGTTTTAGATACTGAGACAACTGGCTTAGAAGTGAGTCAGGACCATCGGATAATTGAAATTGGTTGCGTTGAGCTAATTAACAGGAAACTGACTGGTAGAAGATATCATCAATATTTAAATCCTATGCGCAAGATAGATGAGGGTGCAATTGCGGTGCATGGCATAACAAACGAATTTTTAGACGATAAACCCACCTTTGAGGCTATTTCGGGGGGATTTTTAGAGTTCTTGAATGACTCGGAACTCGTAATACACAATGCGCCCTTTGATATAAGTTTTTTAAATCACGAATTGAGCAAGCTCAGCTCTGATATTATGCCGCTTGATCTGAGTCATGAAATCACCGACACACTCATGCTAGCAAAGCAAAAACATCCTGGCCAAAGAAATAACTTGGATGCCCTATGCAAGCGATATAACGTTGACAACTCACAGAGAGATTTTCATGGTGCTCTCTTGGATGCGGAGATTCTAGCGGACATTTACCTTCTCATGTCCGGTGGCCAAGTTAGCCTAGACATTAGTGCAACTGTACTTGCCAAAACCGATGATCTTTGTGACTTGAGAAGCCGCGATCAAGATAATGAGAGAACATCCACACTGCGTGTGATACGAGCCTCGGAAGACGAGGTTCGTCTCCATATGAAGAAGTTGAGATCCATTAAACAAGAAGCCGGATACTGCATATGGCTGCAAAAGGACAATCACTAGTTCAAGCGCATGTTGGATATGCCTCTCAGTGAAGATGCCTTTAGAAAGCTAAAAGATCAAGTTAGCAGCAGTGCTATGTGCACAGCTCAACCTCGTTTGATCAAACAGTTGTTGAGTATTAAAGCAAAAGCCTTATCCCATTCTTGTACACGAGAACAATGGTCTGATTGGTCCGCTGACTTTACCAAAGAGCTTAAAAAGATTGAACAGCGTCGACGCAAAATTCCAACTTTGCATTACCCCAAGTTACCTATTAGTGGCCATGTCCTTGAAATATCAGATCTAGTTAGATCGAATCCCGTGACAATTGTTGCTGGTGAAACAGGTTCTGGGAAAACAACTCAAATACCAAAAATCTGTTTGCAAGCAGGTAGGGGACTCTTGGGTGTGATTGGGCACACGCAACCACGCAGAATAGCTGCAAAAAATGTAGCTGAACGCATAGCAACGGAATTAGGATCTCAGCTTGGTGATTTGGTCGGCTATCAAATTCGATTCTCAGAAAAAAAATCGCCTGATGGTTACATTAAGGTGATGACAGATGGCATTCTGTTGTCAGAAATACAAAGGGACAAACAACTTTTAGCATATGACACATTGATAATTGATGAGGCCCATGAGCGAAGCCTTAACATCGATTTTTTGCTTGGCTATTTAAAAAAGTTATTGAAAAAAAGAAGTAACCTTAAGGTAGTCATCACCTCTGCAACCATTGATGTTGAAAAATTTTCTGCTCATTTTAAAAAAGCCCCAGTTATAGAGATAGGAGGACGAAATTATCCTGTCGACATTAATTACTTGGTTGATAAAGATCCCAAACTTGATGTCGAAAAATTAGTTGTCGAATGTGTAACAAATATCGTTCATGAAGATGGAGAGGGTGACATATTAGTGTTTCTAAGTGGTGAGAAAGAAATACATGATATAAGCCGATTGATTCGAACAAGATTTCGTCAAACTATCGACGTTGTGCCGGTTTATGGCCGACTAAGTCTAAATGAACAGAAAAAGATTTTCTTCCCGAACAAATTGCGTCGCGTGGTACTAGCAACTAATATTGCTGAGACCTCGTTAACGGTACCGAGGATTGCATTTGTAGTTGATACGGGTCGTGCGCGCATTTCTCGTTACAGTTACCGTTCAAAGATTCAAAGGCTTCAGGTTGAACCAATTTCTCAAGCCAGCGCGGATCAGCGAGCTGGTCGAGCTGGCCGAGAAAAACCCGGAATTTGTTATCGGTTATTCACAAGTCAAGATTTTGACCGTCGTCCGGCATATACAGACCCAGAGATACTTCGAACCAACTTAGCCACTGTGATATTGCGCATGTTAGATTTAGGCGTTGGTGAAATTAGACGTTTCCCTTTCATAGACATGCCAGATAGGAGGATGATCAATGATGGTTATAGATTGCTCGAAGAAATACAGGCTATAGATGCCGGAGGGTCTTTGACAAAAATTGGTAAGGCAATGGCAACTTTGCCACTTGATGCTCGATTAGCGCGAATGCTTATAGAATCAGCAAAAACGGGGGCTTTAAATGATCTTCTGATCATAACAAGTGGTCTCAGCATTCAAGACCCGAGGCTTAGATCATCAGAAAATGGGAAACATTTGGACAAGGCGCATGCAAAATGGATCCATAAAGAATCGGATTTTCTATCTTGGGTCAATCTTTGGCATGATTTGGAAAACGCTAGACTCGACATGTCGAAACGGCAGTTTTCTCGATATTGTAAACGGAATTTTCTATCTGAAACCAGATTAAGAGAGTGGCGTAACTTACATTATCAGCTCAGACGTTCTTGCAGGAGTTTGAAGTTGCCCGAACAGCAAAAACGAGGCAACTATAGAAGTATTCATACAGCAATAGTATCTGGGTTGCTCGACCAAGTAGCAGTTAGAAAAGAAAATGTGGAATTCTTAGGAACCCGCAATCGAAGGTTTTTCATTTTTCCTGGCTCTGTTGTGATGAATAAGCCGCCAAAATGGATCGTAGCTGCGTCGTTATTGGATACAGAAAAACCTTACTTATTGAACGTAGCGAAAATCGATCCAAATTGGATCTCTTCTTTAGGAGCACATCTCTTAAAAACTACTTACCCCGAGTATTTTTACGAAAGATCCACAGGTCGGGTTATGGCCACAAAGAATCAAACACTTTTTGGATTGGGTATGCCTCAAGGACCAAAAGTTGATTTCGGAAAAATTATGCCTGAACTGGCTCGTGATGAGTTTTTGCGGAGTGCACTGGTGGATAAAGATTATGAAGGGGAGGGATTATTTCACAAAAATAATCATGATTTAGTGAGAGAGGTGCTGGCTCTCGAGGACCGTTTCCGAACCCGAGATATAATGGTCGATAAGAATGTCTTGTTTAATTTTTATGATAGTCGGGTACCCAAAGATGTTTGCAACCTTATTAATTTTGAAAACTGGAGGTTAAAGGCTGAGAAAGAAAATCCCAGAGTTTTACAGATGAACCTAGATTATCTGATGCTGAGGAGCGTTAGTGAGAGGGATTTAGCCCAATTTCCTAAAACACTTGATTTTGACGGATGTCAAATTGAGCTGCGATACCGTTTTGAACCCGGACATGCAGAGGATGGTGTTAGTGCCTTAATACCCACAGCATTGCTTCACCAAGTTCCGATAAGCTTTTTTGATTGGGTGGTTCCAGGGATGATCCGGGATAAGTGTATTGCGCTTTTGAAAAGTCTCCCCAAAGACTTACGCCGAAAAATGGTACCCATTCCGGATACCATAGATAAGATACTTGAACAGATTCCACCTTATCAGAATGATTTAACTAGTGCTTTAAGTGATCAGCTAAAAAAGTTATTCGGTATTATTGTGAGTCAGAACGATTGGCAACACCAAAAAATTGATGACTGGTACCGAATGAACTTTTTGCTGGTTGATGATAGCCACCAGATAATAGCTTCATCAAGGGATTTGAGTCAAATAAGGCAGGAATTTAAAAATTGGATTCGCGTGGATCCAGATGAAGATAGTCTTAGAAACTTTGCTCGGTTAGGAATAAAGCAATGGGATTTTCCAGAATTACCAGAAAGAGTGCAATTCCGCAGCAGCGGGTTCTTAATTACCGCTTGGCCCGCGCTAAGAGACTGTATGGATTCTGTATCAATTGAAATGGTCGATAATATTAGAAAGGCAGAGTTAATTACAAGACAAGGTCAAAGGAGACTTGCTTTTTTAAAAGCGAAGAACATTACAAAATATCTATCTCAAGATTTATTAAAAGGGCATGACCTTTTGCTGCTTGCTGCTGGCTTTAATGGCCGAAATGGTTTGGCTGAGAATTTGATCAATGCGGCTATTCAAGAAGCTATCTTTGGTCCGGAAAAAGTGGTCAGAACTCGGGAAGAATTTGAGAAAAGCTTTGACAGAGGAATTAATTCGGTCATTTCAATTGCTCAAACTATGTCGAATTGCATTGAAGAATTGCTGCCCACACTACATAAGATTCGAAAATCTTTAACGGAGCTAACGCTAACATTCGAATATGCCAAACAAGATATTGATAGACAGTTAGATTTTCTATTTTCGTCTGAGACTATGAGTGTTTTGACTACGACTAATGTTATCGAGTATCGGCGCTACATTAGTGCAATAGAAATTCGATTGGAAAAATTGAAAAGAAACATTACTCGCGATCAGGAATATTCACGGCAGTTACGCAACTACGTAGATACTTATGATAGCATGATGAAAAAAAAGGACATTATCTCGATTAGTTTATATAACAGTCTGAGAAACTTTCATTGGCAAGTAGAGGAATACCGCGTGTCATTATTTGCGCAGCAGTTGAGAACTAAGACTCCAGTATCATCGAAACGTTTAGACGAAGCTTGGAAAATCATTGATGGCAGACTTTGTCATGAGATTGCTAGAAGCTAGTAGTTTGGTTTCACGGTTAAGTATATTCTTTCTTTAACACTGTGATAAATTAAAGGTCTAAATGCTGTTGGCGAAAACACGGAAGCGGAGTACTATATTCGCAATATCGTCACATCGTTTAAAAACATCTCTTAGTGAGGGTAATTATGAAAAATCTGTTTCTGGCGCTCCTATTTTTCTGGTCGTCAATGGTCTTAGCGTCTGGTGATGGTGAGAATGACTCTCTAGAACCACTTAATCGGCTTGTATTTAACTTTAACGACTCGCTTGATCAAGTGATTGCCGAGCCTATGGCTCGCGCATACTCTAATCTAACACCAGATCCCGTTGAGCAAGGGATAGCAAATGTATTCTCGAATCTTGAGGAACTAACCAATGCAACTAACAGCGGATTGCAAGGAAAAATGGACGGTCTTGCATACAGTACAGGCCGCTTCTTGATAAACTCAACTATAGGACTGGCTGGTTTTTTTGATGTTGCAGGTAAATTTTTTGAGATGCCAAAACGTGAGCCAGAGGATTTTGGTCAGACATTGGCAGTTTGGGGCGTAGGCGAAGGGTCTTATTTGATGATTCCTTTTCTTGGCCCGTCAAGCTTGCGAGACGCACCATCGCGTTTCGTTGATACCTTCACAAATCCTTTAAGATATCACTCTAATGTCAGTTTGCGTAATAGCATGACCGGGGCTAGTCTCCTCTCTACCAGAGCAGGTCTGTTAGGGGTTGATGATTTAGTCTCGGGTGATGAATATGTTTTCGTTAGGGATATTTACCGGCAAAGGCGGAGCTATTTGTCAAAAGACGGTGCCATTGAGGACGATTTTGGTGAAGATGACGATTACTAATTTAGTACTCAATTAGATAAGTTTTTAGCGGCAAGCTTACATTTTATATATTCTCCATGACGCAGATGAATTAGTTCTGAAACCCGTCTTATAATGCCTTCTTCGTGCTTGTCTAGATGCCCGTCAGCGAAAGCAACATGCCACATTGAAGTCATCAACTGCATTTTTTGGCTCAGGTCAAAGTGTTGGTTGATATGACGAGTGAACTCATAGAGAGATGTTGCATCGTCCACCTCAGCCTGAGACAGGGCAATCAATTCTTGAACATTTTTAGTACTCAAATTCAACAATCGTTTTAAAGTTTCCGCTATTGATGTGAGTTCATCTTTGGAAAAATCACCATCGACGATCATTACCTCTATTAGGAGCGCTGCCATTGCTAAGTCTTCTGGACGTCTATCGTGTGGCTCGTCATTGCGAGTTTGCAGAATGTTTTTTTCAAAATAATCTTTTATCTGAGTAAACATGACTATAGATTCTTCAGCCAATCTTCGAGCTTCCGCTGATCAGAGACGAAACTTCGAATACCTTCCGCCAACTTTTCAGTGGTCATGGCATCCTCATTCAATTCGAATCGGAATCGTTTTTCGCTCGCTGGGGCTGTCTCGATAACTTCCCCAGTTTTATCAGCATAGAGTTTACGAGCTATCTTTCCCCGCCCGTTGCTAAGTATATCCAACAATGCTGGACTGATTGTGAGTTTATCGCACCCTGCCAGCTCGATAATTTGCTCTGTCGATCGAAAGCTTGCGCCCATAACCACTGTAGTGTAGTTGTTTTGCTTGTAATAATTAAATATGCGAGTTACTGAAATCACCCCTGGGTCATGAGCCCCCTTTAGGTCAAGAGAATTATCATTAGCATAATACCAGTCAAGGATTCTGCCAACGAAGGGCGAAATTAGAAAAACCCCCGCATCAGCTGCTGCGGCAGCTTGAGTAAAGTTAAATAGAAGTGTTAAATTCGTATTGATTCCGCGTTCTTCTAGTTCTTTAGCGGCAGAGATGCCCTCCCAAGTTGAAGCCAGTTTGATAAGAACCTTTTCTGCACCTATACCCGCATCTTCATACATTGATATCAATTTCATAGCTTTTTTAATTGACGCTTTTTTGTCAAAGGATAGCCTGGCATCTACTTCTGTGGAAACTTTTCCGGGGATCATATCAAGAATCTTCTCCCCAAACCTCACCGCTAAACGGTCTGTGCAGTAAGACATCTGCTCATCAGACGGAAGATTCAGATGGCGCACTTCGGATATAACGGAATTAACCAGACTTTGATAAGCGGGCATTTGGGCCGCTCTTAACAAGAGCGATGGATTTGTTGTGGCATCCTCGGGTTTATATTGTTGTATAGCTTCAAAGTCACCGGTGTCGGCTACTACTGTTGTCATTGTTTTGAGCTGAGATAGCAAACTTGTCATGTCAGGTGTACTTCCGTTTTCGCCAGGGCTTCCTTTAGAACGCTGACATCGGCATTTGCTTTGCAGGCGTTTTCGCTGATGTGTCGCCTGAATGATTTTGCCATCGGCATCCCGTGGAAAAGACCAAGTACATGACGTGTCAACTGATGCAATTTTACGCCATTGGCAAGTTCATGTTCAACGAAGAGCAAGTATTCTTCGATTATCTGCTGTCGAGGTTTTGGGTTATCGTGCCTTTTATATATATCTCTATCAACGGTTGCTAGGATGTACGGGTTAGTGTACGCTCCGCGGCCCATCATGACACCGTCAATTTTGTTTAAATGCTGCGAAGCCTCTTCTATACTTGACACTCCGCCATTAATAATAATTTCTAGGTGAGGGAAGTCACTCTTTAACCTGTACACCTTCTCATAATCCAGTGTCGGTAGAGTCCTATTTTCCCTCGGACTAAGTCCCGACAACCAAGCTTTGCGGGCATGCACTAAAAACGTTTGACATCCCTTTTCAGAGACTGTGCCAACGAAATCACGTAAGAAATCGTATGAATCGTTCTCATCAATGCCTGTCCGGTGTTTTACGGTAATGGGAATATTAACGGCATCAAGCATTGCTGAGACACAGTCCGCTGTTCTTTGTGCATCTTGCATCATTACAGCGCCAAATCGGGCATTCTGCACTCGGTTACTGGGGCATCCGCAGTTAAGATTAATTTCCGAGTAGTTAAATTCTCGCGCTATCTTGCAAGCCAACGCTAGGTCGGAGGGAACACAGCCGCCGAGTTGCAATGCAACGGGTGTTTCGTCGTTATGTTTTTCGAGATATTTATGACTGTTGCCGTGTATGACAGCTCCCGTAGATATCATTTCGCTATATAAAACACATTGCTTGCTTATTAAACGCAAAAAGAATCTACAGAATCGATTAGTCCAATTCATCATGGGTGCAACGCAAAATTTCCTATCAACTTTCAATATGAATAGACCTGTGGATGTCCGGTTTAGATACACATTCAATTTGTTCCAGAAAAGCCCGGATCCATGTCAACATTGAATTTAGTTTCTACTATTTATCTGAATTGCGGGCAGATTATAGTGTAATATTAATCCGTCTAGTAAGATCTGTCTGCTGTTTGCACTTAAAAAGGAGTTTTACCATGGTCAAGTATGTGTTGGTCCTACTTATTTCAACCATGATAATGGGATGCAAAAATGAGACTGTTGGGCCAGCTAGTGACGAACCGGCTGTTGCAGAAAGGGAGGCGCAAGTTGAACTAAGCCCTGACTTTCCGTCAGGTTTTCTTATCGAGTATATCCAGCATTCTAAGGGGAAAAACTTTACGGAAGAGGCCTTATATCGCAAAGTAAAGGAGTGGAATGGAATTTTGGATAGAATGGAAAATAAATTACTGTTCTCAAATATTCTTATGCCGCTTAAACCAGACGGCAAAATTATAGGGCATTTTGCTGAGGGGGAGCTTAACTTTACATGGGCGATTGGTTGGCCATCCATGGCAGTGAGAGATGCCGCATGGAAAGAGTGGATGGAAATAGGTCATCAACAGTGGCAGAATTCAATCGAAGGTATGTTCACTTATGACCCAAGCACAGTAATTTTTATGCCCACCATTGGTCGTCAGCCCTCGGTTGAAAATGTTAGTGAAAATGCGGTTGTGGAGTTCAACCTCTGCACATTCAAGAATAGTAAGAATCATCACGATCTAGCTAATTTCCGGCAAAAATTTGATTTATTTGTCGATGATTATGAGGATCAGAACGGAGGCAAATCTTACTTCTACTTTCTTTTAGACTTTGCTGGTGAATTGGCTCCTGCGGTAAAAGAAGAAGTGGATAAAAAAGAGTGGTCAGGTTACTTCTGGGCAAACGTATGGTCATCTATGGACGAAAGAGACAGCGGTCTCGCGTTTTATTCTGCCTCTGATTTGGCAAAGCAAGCCGATGCGCTATCGTCTTGTGTATCCAACCTTGCGACGGCTAAACGAATTCGTACGGAAAGCTAAATAATAAATTAAAGCTATTGTATTTGTCCTGCCCTTGTAATGATCTTCTCAAAGGCTTGGGTCTAATAGGTTATGAGGTCGTTAACGAAAATAAAATAGAGAGGTTTAATGTGAGTAAAGGTTTAAAAAGTCACGATACAGTTCAAACAAAGGTTGGCAGATTAGAATCTGCCGCTGGAGACATACTTGTTGATACGACTAAGACGGAATGGGTCGATGGAGGAGGTGGCAGCAAGTTTCAAATCTTGCGAACCTGCGCGAAGACTGGGACCTGGGTGCTTTATGTTAATATGCAACCCGGAGCTGGTTTTCAAGCCCATCGTCATGAAGGTACTGGCGAATTCTTTATAACTAAAGGTGAGTTAATCTACGATGTTGGCAGAGCCGGGGTAGGCACCTATGGTTTCGAACCGGTATTTGCGGAACATTTCAGTGCTAGATGCGAGGTGGAGACAGAATTTCTAAACATTGGACATGGTTCAGTTACCTACTACAAAGAAGATGGTTCGATTGATTATGTTTTGAATGCTATGGATTTCATGCAACTGGGTGAGCACGAGATTGAGGTGGATGTCGGCACAAAGGAATGGGAACGCAAAGAATAAAAGTATCACAAAAGTTTGTGTGAACAATTATTGCTAATCCAGCTGCTCTAGGCCGGCTCTACTTTGAGATTGATTCGAGATCGAAGACTTCTAGCCATGATGATAGCCGGTCTCTTGGTTATGAATTAGATCTGCAATTTTCTAGATTAGTATCCTTTATACTGCATTAAAACCGCCCCTGTGACCCATCGCGACTCGTCTGAGGCCAAGAAAACGGCCATTTGAGCGACGTCGTTAGCGCTCCCAATTGACTTCATTGGATATTTCTTTGCCACATTTCTTAAAGCTTCTTCCGCAAGAGACACTGACGCTTGTTCTCTATTCATTCGCCCTGTATATCTTTTGGTCAAAAGGGTCGTATCGATAGCACCTGGGCAGATCACATAAATTCGAATGCCTTGCTTCGCATATTCAATTGCTGCTTGGCAGGTTAACGATATAACAGCACCTTTAGAAGCTGCATATGCCGCGCTGCCCGGAAAGCCACTCAAGGAGGATATAGAGGATTGATTAATTATAGAGCCATATCCTTGCTCTAGCATCAGAGGGATTACCGCTCGGTTTGATAACCATAACCCAGTGAGGTTGACTGACATAACTCGCTGCCAATCTTTCAAAAGAGTATTTTTCACTGAACCTGATACATGAATACCTGCCTTGGCATATAGTATATCAACTCGGCCAAATTCTTCTGCGGTTTCAGACACCATGCTGATAGACGATTTGTGATTTGAAACATCTGTGGCAATTGGGAGGGCTATACCTTTGATGTGTGATATTAGATCAGCAGTCTCAGATGCAGCCTCGCGATCAATATCTGCACATGCTACTTTGGCGCCTTGGCTCGCAAAATGAATTGCAGCTGCTCTGCCTATGCCCGAACCGGATCCCGTTATGATCGCAACTTTGTCTCTTAGTCTGGTTTCTGCAGCCATGATTGTTTTGCTTGTAGTATTGGTTAGCTTATTTCTGGCTCAGGCCAGTTTGAAAGTATGACATGTTGGAGCTTTCTTTGTTTCCAGCCATAGAGTACCATTGAATAAAATTCAAGTGCTCGATAAACAATACAGATTCCTTACCTAGTTTGTGCTTTACTTTGAACGCGGGAGACAAGCTGCAGCGTCACTTCTCAACGGAAGTAGCTAGTTCATTTGACAAAAAGTTTATCATGTCATCACTGGCTGATTCCTAGAATTTTTTGTTGTAAATTAATGGATTATGAGATCCCCATCTGACATGAATTTAGCCACCGAATCCACTGTTTATAGTCTTTTCAGAGCAACGGCGCTTTGGCGAGATAGTGATATCGCAATCCGTCATGAAGACAAAACTTGGAACTATGGAGAATTGCTAGAAACCGTTGATCGGTTAGCAACTATATTGCGTGATCTTGGGTTAAAACAAGGTGATCGGTTAGCTATATTATCTGAAAATAGGCCCGAATATACGATGCTACAGTTGGCTTGTGCTCGCATTGGCGTGATTGTGGCATGCCTCAACTGGCGCCTTGCTAATGAAGAACTCGAGCACTGCATTGATACTGTCACTCCGAAGGCTTTTTGTGTTTCGCCGCGTTTCAAAGCCAAACTAGCTGAAATTGTCTATGATAACCGACCGATGATCTCTGTTGACACTTGTTTGTCCAGTGCAGCCAAAGCACAGAAGGACAACGGGCCATGCTGTGAGGATCCAGAAATGGGCCTCCTGTTGCTAAACACCAGTGGAACTACTGGCTGGCCGAAGGCTGCTTTAATCAGTCACCGGGCAGAGATAGCGCGAATGACCGTCTTACGAATGGATTTGGGGATTGAGCGTGGTGATGCGTTCCTCGCCTGGGCCCCCATGTTTCATATGGGTGGAACTGAACATACGCTTTCGTCCTTGATGATGGGCTCATCTGTGATTATTACTGACGGCTTAGACTTAGACGCCATGGTAGAAGCTATACAGAATTACCAGCTTGGATGGTTAATTCTTATGCCAGCAACAATCGAACCGCTTCTGCAGAGATTGAAAGAGACGAATTCGCGAGTGCATGGAGTGCGCGTAGTAGGCAGCATGCCAGACATGATTCCTGCGGCTTTAATTGCTGAAACCACTCTCATATTCAATGCCCCCTACGCAAACACCTTTGGTGCCACTGAAACTGGGCTGCCTCCGGCCACAGGACACTTGATTCCAGTCGGTGAAGTGCCTCATGATCTTGATAAGAAGCCAAGTTCACTTTGCGAGTTTCGTATTGTTGATGAGCAGGAAAAAGATGTGGCAGTCGGTGAGGTTGGGGAAATGATCTTGCGAGGACCTACGTTATTTAGCGGGTATTGGAAGGCCGATGAAGTAAATGCAAAAGACTTCCGTGGTGGCTGGTTTCACATGGGTGATTTGTTCCAGAGAAAACCTGCTGGCAGGTTGGAATTTGTCGGTCGATCTAAATATATGATCAAATCTGGAGGAGAAAATATTTATCCTGCCGAGATAGAACGGGTCTTGTTGGCTGACGAGAGAGTCGATGATGCGGTCGTAGTTCGCAAGTTAGACTCTCGCTGGGGAGAAATTCCAGTCGCTTTTGTAGTGGCAAAAGATCAATCTCTCGAAGCCAAAGATGTTGAAAACTTATGCAGGGACCACCTGGCAGGTTACAAACGGCCCAAAGAGGTATTTTTTTTAAACTTTGATGATATGCCCAGGAGCGATTCGGGCAAGATCATTCGTGAATCCTTAGAAAAGCGTCTGACCTAAAGGACTAGCTTTGCACGATTTTGAACGCCTAAAGAACTTTTAAAAAAACGTCCAATCGGATGTCAGGGGAAGAAATTTTATGGATGACGATAAATATAGAGTTGGTGGTCTCTACGCCAAGTATGTCTTAGTGGTATTGATTTTTGTTTATGTGCTCAACCTTCTCGATCGCCAGATACTATCCATCTTGGCCGAGGAACTCAAGGCGGATCTTGGTGTAACAGATGCTCAGTTGGGCTTCCTTTATGGAACAAGTTTTGCTGCGTTTTATGCTGTTTTTGGTCTGCCTTTAGGTCGTTTAGCGGATCTTTGGATCCGCAAAAGCTTGATTGCAGTAGGGTTGGTCTTTTGGAGTGCTATGACTATGCTCTCAGGGACGGCTAATGGAATCGTTACTTTAGCTTTATATCGTTTTGGAGTGGGAGCGGGTGAGGCTAGTGCCACACCAGCTACCTATTCGCTTTTGTCAGATTGGTTTCCGCCGGAGAGGCGCGCAACAGCGCTCTCAATATACTCGACTGGGGCATATATCGGCATGGGTGTGAGTCTCGGCATAGGTGGATTGATTGTGGACTTCTGGAAAAATAGGTATCCGGTAAGAGCAGAGGCACCTTTGGGTTTGGAAGCATGGCAAGTAACTTTCATGATGGTGGGATTTCCGGGGATTCTGCTTGCACTGCTTGTCTACGGCATGCGAGAGCCTGAGCGAGGCATTAGTGAAGGTATCAAAAGTGACACGCATCCGCACCCTTTTCGGGAAACATGGTATGAATTGATGTCAATCATTCCGCCTTTTTCCATCTATAACCTGTATACAAATAGCAATGGCCGTAGCCGAGCCATAGGATTAAATCTCGGCGTTGCAGTTGTTCTTATGCTCTTGTCTAACATGCTCGCGAGAGTAACTGACGACGTGGCTCAATGGACTGTCCTTGGGGTCGCTTTTTACTGCCTATTCTCTTGGGCTCAGTCTCTTAGTTTGCGTGACCCTCCAACCTTTGCTCTTATTTTTAAGAGCAAGGCGCTTCGATATGTCAACCTGTCATACCCATTCTGCACTACCATTGTTTATAGCTATAGTTTCTGGGTGACGCCTTATTTTTTAAGGAGCTTTGAAGTGGGTATCGCAGAAGCAGGCGTGGTGTTGGGAACAACTCTTGCGTTGTGTGGCGGTTTTGGGGTTGCTGCTGGTGGAATCATGGCAGACTTTTTGAGAAGCCGTAGAGCTGATTTGCATGTTTACATGGCCGTTATTTGTGCGATTATGACTACGATAGCTGCGCACATTTTATTGAATGCAAAAGATCTTCAAACTGCTTATATTGCAAATGCTTTTGTTCAGTTTATGGCAGTACTATGGAGTGGAGCTGGTTCAAGCCTCGTTACCGAAT
Organism: uncultured Cellvibrionales bacterium; assembly: GCA_913044275.1. Taxonomy (GTDB): domain Bacteria; phylum Pseudomonadota; class Gammaproteobacteria; order Pseudomonadales; family Porticoccaceae; genus TMED48. The sequence continues at coordinate 11,645 of CAJWMT010000012.1, read as the reverse complement.
TGGTATTGCCGCGCATGAGGGCCACATCTTCTGCTTTCTATGTCGGATTCAGTTCAGTCACTGGGCTCGCCCTGGGGCCATACCTTGTGGGTCGATTAAGCGATGCATACACAGCTCAAGGCGCGGTGCCAGGGGAAGCTCTGGCGGATGGCTTAAAGACAGTCTTGTTTGTCTACTTAGTTGTTGTTTTTTTTGCCGTTTTGGCTAGGCGTCATTATCTCGACGACTATAGTGCACGAGTATCCCGTGCTGAGGCATATGGGGAGCCAGTTGCGCGATCGTAACGGTGCCCCTCATAGTCTTTTAGGATCTTTTATTCCAAGAACCATAGGACTCTTTATTTTGAGCATGATTCAATAAAACTCTTAGAAACTGGAATACATATGTCCCTTGCTTCACAAGCGTGCTCAGGAATTTCATTAGCGACCGTTGAATCCAAAAACACGTTACAATCTTGAGATGACCTTCGATTCGTCAAGCTTTATCAAATCTCAAACGCGACGTCCTGGCGTTTACCAAATGTTTGATGCTGATCAAAAAATTCTATACATCGGCAAAGCTAAAAATCTCAAGAGTCGTCTTTCAACGTATTTCCATGCCTCAGCTGGCAGCAGAAAAACTGCGGCTTTAGTCAGTCGGATAGATTCAATAGACGTCACTATCACTGAAACAGAGACAGAAGCACTCATCCTTGAACATAACCTAATTAAACAGTATCGACCTCCGTTTAATATTTTAATGCGTGATGATAAGAGTTATCCCTACATTTTTTTGTCTGACAAGGATCATTGGCCAAGAATATCCTTCCATCGAGGAGCGAAAAAGAAAAAGGGTACTTATTTTGGCCCATTCCCTAATGCAAGTGCTGTTCGAGACAGTCTTAGCTTTTTGCAAAAAACTTTTTTTGTGCGCCAGTGTGAGGATAGTTTTTTCAAGAATCGATCGCGCCCCTGCCTTCAATATCAAATACAGCGTTGCCGAGCACCATGCGTGGGTTTGGTAAGTGACTCTGATTACTTCCAAGATGTCAAATTGACTCGATTGTATCTAGAGGGCAAGGAGAAAAAGCTGCTAAAACATTTGGAAACTGATATGGAAAGGAAATCCAAAGCCTTGGAATTTGAATCTGCAGCTAAAGTCAGGGATCAAATAGTTGCCATCAGGACAGTGCAGAGTGAACAGGTCATAGAGAAAGGGCGTGGGTTTACCGATGTGGTCGCCGCCGCTTTTTCATCAGGAGTGGGATGTGTTCACACTCTCTATGTCCGAAGAGGACGGATAATAGGGAGCAAGAGTTATTATCCTAAAGCAAAAATGGCTCAGAATGCGGCTGAGTTGTTGACAGATTTTTTACCGTTAATTTATCTTGATGGGCAGGGCAGGCCCGATTTGCCGAATGAAATTCTAACCAATATTGAGGTTGCCGATTCGAAGATACTCACGGAAGCTATAACATTGCAAGTTGGCCGTAAGGTTCCGATCCGCAGTTCTGTGAGAGGGTTTCGGGCAAAATGGATTGAGTTGGCGGAGACGACAGCTGAGCAGAATTTGTCAGCAAAATTGGCTTCTAGGGAGACCCTCGGGCAACGTTTTGAGTCGCTTCGCAAAACTTTAAATTTATGTGTCAAACCTCAGCGAATTGAGTGTTTTGATGTAAGTCATAGTAGTGGTGAGGCCGCAGTTGCATCATGTGTTGTTTTTGACGAAAACGGTGCCTCCAAAAGTAATTATCGACGCTTTAATATTAATAATGTTAATGCTGGAGATGACTATGCGGCTATTCAACAAGCCGTTGGTAGAAGATTTGCCCGTATAAAAAATGGGGAGGGCGTGCTACCTGATGTGCTTTTGATTGATGGAGGTAAAGGTCAGCTCAATGTGGTTAAAGAAACACTCTCTGGTCTTAATATCACGAGTATAAAACTCGTTGGTGTGTCTAAGGGCTCAACTCGCAAACCAGGATTGGAAACGATTATATTGGCAGATAAAGAAAACTGGGAAGTCTCCGAGCCTGAAAAACCTGCGCTCCATCTCATTCAGCAAATACGTGATGAAGCGCATAGATTTGCAATTAGCGGGCACAGACAACGTCGTGATAAGAAGCGACATACCTCTCTACTGCAAGGAATTCCGGGGGTTGGTCCGTCACGCAGACGCGACCTTATCAAATATTTCGGAGGAGCTAGGGAGGTTGGCAAAGCTAGCGTTTCAGATTTGATGAAAGTACCAAACATAAATAAAAAAGTGGCGGAGGCGATTTATTCTGCTTTGTATAAAGATTGAAAGTTCGACCGGAAACGTAATAGAGTTGTTATCATGCTGAAAAAATGCTCTATGATTTAGGATTTGAAAATGTGGAATCTACCGAATCTATTGACGTTGCTTAGGATTGCCTTGATCCCGGTATTCGTGAGCGTTTTTTATATGTCCTCTGAGTTCAGTAATATTGCCGCTGCAGCGATTTTTGCCTTTGCTGCCATTACTGACTGGATAGATGGTTATGTCGCGAGAAGAATGGGTTTAGCTACATCCTTTGGTGAATTCTTAGATCCAGTGGCGGACAAGTTAATTGTTGCAGTCGCGCTTATTATGTTGGTAGAGGTGCATGAAACATTATTTATAGCTATTCCGGCGATGATCATCATTGGTCGTGAAATTGTGATTTCTGCATTGCGTGAGTGGATGTCTAAAGTCGGATCTCCCAATGCTGTGGCAGTGTCATTCTTGGGGAAAATAAAAACTTGGGCGCAAATGATTGCCGTTGTTGTACTGCTAGTTGCAGAACCCGGAGAGACAGAATTGGTTTTACTTGGGTATTTTGCGATCTGTGTGGCTGCCATTTTGACGGTATGGACGATGGTTGGCTATCTTATTCAAGCGCTGCCGCATTTGAACGACCACTTAGGAAAGTAGTTGTTGCTTTATTGTTTGTATCCCCTAGAATAACTCGCGTGTATGCAACCTAGGCTATTCGTGGATCGATTGATAGCCTATCTAAAGGCGCGGTGGCAGAGTGGTCATGCAGCGGACTGCAACTCCGTTAACGCCGGTTCGATTCCGACCCGCGCCTCCATCGCTAGCGTCGTCAGAAGTGGCTTTTTGTGGTGGGTGAATACTTGGAAAATATCTATTTAATTTTTTCTAACTCAATTTCTGGACCAGTTGATTCAAGGCACATGGCTTCTAGCCGCTTAGGTTTGTTATCCAGTCTATTCCCCGACCCTTAAGGGTTGCCGCGCGCTTGTCAATATCTTTTTCTAACATCATTTTCCCACTCTTGAAGTGAAGAGTAGGTGAGACCATTTAAAATTTGCTCAACAATATGCCCTTTCCAGTTTCGGAAAAGAATTTTTATTTTCCCTCCCTGTATAGTCATCTTTACTTTGCAGGGGCCCATTCTGGAGCAATTCAATGTCTTGATTATGGTTATGGTCGCGATCTCTGGGAACTCAGTCCGCTTAATCTCGTCTACCGTCCAACCTGCAGAGACGCAAATATTTTTCCAATCAAAACTCTTATCATTAACTAACTGCCATCGCTTTTGCAGGTAACCGCGATTTATCCAAGCATATGCCACATAGGATACAACTAGAACCACAAAAACAAAGGTTAGAGGATTCCACTCCAACACGCTTCTCCCATTTCACTATTCGCTGCGCGACCAAACATAGGGCAAGAGTTTAACCAAAAATATCGTCGTAGCAAAGTGACACGAGAAGACAGCCCTGAAAGGTTAGGATGGAAACAGTTGAGCCCAGCATAGGACTGCTTGGAATCGTTCAATGACAGAGCATGTGGTCAATGCAATTTAAGATCATGCGACTCAGTTGTCGGTTGAAAATCACTATGAAATTACTTATCCTTTGCGAACTTAAATACCAAGAAGCAGGCAATCGCTATCGAATTTGCCCGGGTGGCGAAATTGGTAGACGCAAGGGACTTAAAATCCCATTTGGTTTCTCTGAACTAGCGAGTTTGTCCCGCAAGGGATAATTTTTACATTTCTTCGAATTGCACTGACCTATATGGCAAACTCGGAGAATCTGTCATGACGACACATAATGTCACACCTTTTGAATCCAAAATCATGCTCTCGCAATTTCTTCAACAGACAGCCCATCGGCTGTGGCATGGTAATCACAGAATCCGCAACCTAAAAAAGCTAAGCCACTTCTGTCAATTTGGTAATAACAAGGATCGGAATCTCGCAGACTTTAACGCCCTGCACATTTATGATTTTGTTGGATACCTCGAGCATGATCGATACAACCGAAAGACGGGCGAGCATGGACTAGGGAACAATAGTATCAATCGCTATATCAGTGCGATATCCAGTGTGTTCAGGTATGCCCAGGAGCTCGGTTATATCCCTCAGGCACCGCGGATTCGCTATAAGCGGGTTGAGTCGGGTAGGGCACGTTACTTGACCCAGAATGAGATTGATCAGCTGAAGCAGTTCTTCAGAACTTCAGGCTATCCGGCAATGGTGCACTTCACCACCTTAGCGCTCAACACTGGCATGCGCAAAAGCGAGATTTTGGGACTAAACCAGACGCCTCAGTCATTGCCAGACGACGTTAGCACCTGGGGAGAAATTCAGGTAAAAGAGGGCAGTGTGTATGCAAAGTTGCGTGAAACCAAAACTGGCGTGCCTCGTTCAGTACCATTAAACAAAGAGGCTAGAAGAGCTCTTGGGGCTTTGGACGGTCTACCACTCAAACATTACGATCATCACAAATTTTACTGCTTTTGGAACCGTGCTCGGGAGTTGATTGCCCCCGGCGATAAAGAGTTCGTGTTCTATGTCTGCCGTCACACATTTGCGACTTCGCTGGTTCACGACCATAAGGTTCACGATTTGCAATTACAGACACTAATGGGCCATAAATCGCTGATGACGACCAAGCGATACTGTCATCCCAAGGATGAGGCGAATGCGCAAACGCTCGATGCATTGAGTTTCTGATAGAGCACGATTGGAACTCGCCGGGTCATCAGTGCTGCGGCCTTTTGTTTCGTTAAGCACCCCTTTTGCATACCGGTTTGTTTTTCTGCCCCCAACTTTATTTTCATTAGTGATTCAATGGGTCCCATAGAACCATTTTTCGACCCCACCCGGTCGCGCGCAAATGCACTTCAAAAAAACCGTTAAAGGCCTTTTCTTATTGTTGTCGTCACGCTCCGCCCTTAGTCAATGACACTGCTTTCAATGAGCGCCAGCACTTGCTTTTGCTGCATATTAGCTTGAACGAGCATCGCCATTGCTGCTTGCTGGATGATCTTAGTTCTAGCGAGTTCTGTCGTCTCTCGGGCATAGTCTGCATCAAGGACCCGGCTTCTTGAGGCCTTCGCGTTCATGACAATGTTGGACAAGTTGTCCGCCGCATAATCAAGACGGCTCATCGCAGCACCAAAAGAAGCACGCTTTATATTTATTTCACTAACAGCAAGGTCTAGTCGCTCAAGCGTTTTGGTGGCGCCCTGAAAGCTTGTGATGGCCGTATCTCTTACCGACGCCATCGAAGGCTTGGTTTCCAGTGTTACACTAAGGCTTGTCAGAGGCGAGCCATCGGTGAGTCCCACTATGTCGAGGATGCCAGAGCTTGCAGAGGCTGCACTGAAGGAGCCTGACAGGTTGGCAATTTCGGTCGCGAGTGTTGTCAACGCTGCATCAAGGCCCGCCGGACCAATGGTCACCTCAAGCTCTGCAATGCCACCCACATTAATTTTTATTTTGTCACCCTCAATGAGATTCTTGTCCGAGAAATCCAGCGATGTCTTGTCAATGCCTGCTTCTAGCGTCACTGAAAGAGAGGGCATAGCCGATAAGCTATCAGCACCGCTCAGCGTCAAGATGCCATTGCTGACAGTTGCCGCACTATAGAGACTGGTTTGTGATGCGATACTGGTTGCCATGGCAGAAAGCGTAGCGTCAAGGCCATCGCTTCCAATCACGCCTTTGACTCGAGTACCACCCGTAATATCGACTGTGATTCGATCGCCTGCTGCAAGGTTCTTGTTTCTGAAGTCAAGCTGCGAGTAGAGGAAGTCGTCTTCCAATGAGACGGTGACATCAGCCAGTGTTGAGCCATCATTAAGACCAGTCAACGTCAGGACACCGCTACTCGCTGATGCAGCACTGAAGAGGCTCGATTGTGCGGCAACGTCAGAGGCCAGCGTGTTCAGTAATCCGTTCAGCCCACCGCTACCCACAACGCCTTGCACCTGGGTGCCGCCTGCAATGTTTAGGGTGATTCGATCGCCTGCCACCAGGTTACGGCCTGAGAAGTCGAGGGTTGCCTTCTTGATGCTCTTCTCAAGTGTTACATTGATGGCAGGTAATGCCTCATCGGTTGTCATGCCATTAAACGTCATCACACCACTTGAGGACGTGACAGCGCTAAACAACGTATCTTGAAGTGCCGCAGAGTTAGCTAGCGATGTCAGGAGCTCATTGAGTCCACCACTACCGACAACACCCTGAACCTGGGTGCCCCCTGCGATAGCCAATGTGATGCGATCGCCCTCCGTCAGATTCTTGCTATTGAAGTCAAGCTGGGATGTGGGGTAGTTATCCTCAAAGGATACGGTCACCGTGGGAAGCGCAGAACCATCGGTCAGGCCTTTCAAGGTGATCACACCGGTATCCGAAGTTGCTGCGCTGAATAAACTGGTCTGGGCAGCAATGGTGCCAGCCATGGAGTTGAGCAAATCCTGAAGGCCAGCACTACCCAGTACGCCCTGCACTGGCGTGCCCCCAGCGATATTCAGTGTAATCCTGTCACCAGCAACTAGGCTTCGGCCACTGAAGTCGATGGTTTGCTGCTTGATGTTTTTCTCAAGTGCCACGGTAATGTTTGGTAGATTGGCTCCTGATGACAAGCCGGTCAATGTCAGAACACAATTTGATGACGAAACTGAGCTAAAGATCGTATCTTGCAGAGCTGCTGAGCGACTCATCGATGTCAGAAGCTCATCTAAGCCGCCAGAACCCACAACGGCCTGGACCTGCGTACCACCAGCAATATATAGCGTGACCCGATCGCCTTCAGTCAGCGCTTTGTTGGAGAAGTCGAGCGTGGTGACAGCTGAAGTAGCGGGAGTAGAAGAAAAGCGTTGTCCATAGATGCCATAGCTGTCACCATCCTGACCATTGGAGCCCCAAGTAACTATAAAGCCACCATTAGGTAGTGATGCGACATCAGACCAAGATTGATCGTCAGAGGTGTGGGTATTGATCTGAAATTCAGATGCAACTTTGTTACCTGATGCATCATAACGTTGACCAAAAATCCCCTTTCCGCTGCCATCTTCTCCAGTATAATCTGTCCAAGTTACGACAAAACCACCGTCCGTTAGTGAAGTAATTGATGAAAATGCTTGGGTGCCCGCTGTTGTAGAATTAATCTGAAACTGTGACCCAGTTGCGCTACCAGAACTGCTATATCTCTGACCAAACACACCATCGGCGCTTCCGTCATGACCTGAATCATCATGCCACGTCACCACAAAGCCACCATCATTTAATGAAGTCACGGCAGGATAATCTTGAGAGCTCGTAGTATGCGTGTTTACCTTGAACTCGGAACCCGCCGTGTTACCGGACGCATCATACCGCTGCCCATAAACGCCCCAACTATCGCCATCCTGGTTATTGGACATCCAGCTGACGACAAACCCACCACCGTCTAGCCCCGCGACCACAGGTTGATATTGATCATCATTTGTATGAGTGTTGACTTTAAACTCGCCACCCACCGATGCTCCAGAGGCATCGTAAACCTGGCCATAAACCCCCTTACCGCTGCCATCTTGCGAGTTTGATGCCCAGGTGATGACAAAACCACCGCCGCTGAGAGCGGTTGGGTTTGAATGCAATTGGTGCGTAGATGTCGTCGTATTGACTTGAAACTCAGCTCCGACTTTAGTTCCTGATGAATTAAAGCGCTGCGCAAAGACGCCATATCCAGATCCATCTTGAGGAGCGGTAGAGGTCCATGTCACCAGAAACCCGCCGTCACCAGTCGCTGTGACCTTGGAATCTGTCTGGTGATAAGCGGTGTAGGTATTGACTTGAAATTCACCACCAACGGCCACGCCTGATGAATTAAAACGCTGACCGAAAACCCCGTACTGTGAGCCGTCTTGATTATTAGAATTCCAAACAACCACATAGCCTCCATCGGCCAATGAAGCCGTTTGGGGATATTCTTGCGAGGATGCCGTTGTCGTATTGATCTGGAACTCGCTGCCGGCTGGTGCCGAGGCGACGGGTGTTCCAGAGCTGACATTTGCAGTCGGAGAAGATAATGGGTGCGGGACATAGGCGCCATCTTTAGTCATCGAATTCGTTGATGTCACAGAAACGGTCACTGCAGGCACCGCCGATCCATCTCCGGGCCCAGTTAGCGTTAATATTCCACTGTTGACACTGGCGGCTCCCGGATTGTTTGATTCATAGCTGGTCTTGATTGATCCAAGCAGGGTGCTCAGGCCATTGGAATCATAGGTTGCAACGATCTGGCTTCCACCGGGTACCTTTAAGGTTACCTTATCGCCAACCGAGAGACTGAGGCTATTGAAATCGATGGTCTTCTGCTGGAGATTCTTTTCAAGGCCCACAGTCACTGACGGCAGTTGTGCGCCCGTTGAAAGGCCAGTCAGTGTCATTACGCCACTTGAGGATGTTACTGCGCTAAAGAGCGTATCTTGGGCGGCAACTGCTGAGCTCATGGACGTTAGCAAAGCATCCAAACCATCGCTGCCTATGACGCCTTGAACTTGAGAACCACCGGGTATGTTGATCGTGACTCGATCACCCACAGCGAGGTTTCTATCCGAGAAATCGATGGTGGTATTTGCCGGCGTAATCGCAGAAGAGTAACGTTGCGCATAGATGCCATAGCCGCTGCCGTCTTGGGTATAAGATTGCCAGGCGATAACGAAGCCACCATCAGCCAGTGGCGCGATCTCAGGATATTGTTGAGCGTTTGATGTATCTGTGTTGACCAAGAATTGTGATCCAACTGCCGCACCGGAAGCATCAAACCGCTGACCGTGAACCCCATAATTGGTGTCGTCTGTGTGCGTGTCCGAATACCATATGACCACATAGCCGCCGTCATTAAGAGCAGTGACCTCTGAGTGCATTTCATTGCCCGTCTGGTATGTATTGACCCGAAACTCTGTTCCGTCTTTCTCGCCAGATGCATTATAACGTTGAGCATAAACACCCTCGCCATTGGCGTCCTGACCACTTGAGCTCCAAGTCACTACAAAGCCACCATTAGGTAGTGATGCGATATCAGACCAAGATTGATCGCCAGAGGTGTGGGTATTGATCTGAAATTCAGATGCGACCTTGTTACCTGATGCATCATAACGTTGACCAAAAATCCCCTTTCCGCTGCCATCTTCTCCACTATAATCTGTCCAAGTTGCGACAAACCCACCACCTGATAGCGATGAAATTGATGGATAGGCTTGGTCACTCGCTGTTGTAGAATTTATCTGAAATTGTGACCCGGTCGCGCTGCCAGAACTGCTATACCTCTGACCAAAGACACCGTAGTCGCTTCCATCATGACCAGAATCATCATGCCAAGTCACCACAAAGCCACCATCAGTCAATGAAGTCACGGCAGAGTATTGCTGAAAGCTTGTGGTGTGTGTATTGACTTGAAACTCTGCCCCTGATTTATTGCCTGACGCATCAAACCTTTGCCCAAATATCCCCTGATCATCCCCGTCTTGATGTCTGGAATGCCAGGTAACAACAAATCCACCATCGGAAAGTCCCGCTATATCTGGGTGTCTCTGGTTGCTGCTGGTATGGGTGTTGACTTGAAACTCTGCCCCAACGGTATTGCCTGATGCATTGTACATTTGACCAAAGACACCATAGCCGCTGCCATCTTGGCTTGATTCGTTTGTCCAGGTTACGACAAACCCGCCATTTGATAGATTAGTGATCGCCGGATCACCCTGATTGCCACTGGTATAAGTGTTTACCTTGAACTCACTGCCAGCGGCCCCTGTCGATATAACTGACTGAGTGACTACAGGCGTTGGAGCTGTCGATTGATGAGTTGCAAAGGCACCTGAACCTGCAGCCGGACTTGGGCCAACAACTGTGGTGGTCACATCAAACGTCGTACTGGTGGCAGTTGTCGTCGGAACCGACGATGCATGGGTGGCATAACCCGTCCCTGCGGTGGTCGTTGGAGCACTCGATGCGTGACTGATGTAGTTTGTGTTATCGGCGACAGTTGATGGTGCGCTTGAGCCATGAGCCGCGTAGCCGGTTCCTGATGAGGCATTGGGAGCACTCGACCCATGACTGGAGAACGTATCTGCTGTAATCGAAACATTGGGGGCCGCTGATGCGTGAGGTAGGAAGTCACTATTCGATACCCGGCCCAACTGATTCGTTGCAATGGTGCCAATGTCAACATTGATGGTTTGATTAGCTTCACTGCCTATCTGGAAGGTTGCCCCCTCAGGGAAGCCAGTACCATCGAAGAAAGTCCTACCATTCCATTGTGTGTTCTGTGCGATACGATCGATCTCCTTCTTGAGTGCCTGGTACTCGAGATCAAGTGCCTGCCGATCGGAATCTGTATTGGTATCGCTGATCGCCTGAATGGATAGTTCGCGCATCCTCTGGATCATATCGGTCACTGCGACCAAAGCGCCATCCGCGGTTGATAACATCGATGTGGCATCTTGTGCATTTCGAATAGCTTGTGTTAATCCGTTTATCTGGGAGGACATCTTTGACGCGATCGCAAGACCAGCAGCATCATCGGCGGCCGAGTTAATTCTCAGCCCCGTTGATAGTCGTTCCATAGACTGATCCATAGCTCTCTGGTTCTTCGAGAGAGCATGGGCCGCTGTAAGAGCGGTTATGTTGGTGTTAATGGTCAAAAATCCAACCCCTATTTTTCCAGTTTGCGACTGCAATTCGCTTACAGCGAATCGGCACCTTATTTTTTTTCTGAATCTAGGTGGCAATACGTGGCAGACAACCGCCGAAAAAAGTGTGTTTTGGCAATGGATTGCCTGTAAAACTCAAGGTTCAAAAGGGGTTGGGAAGAGGCACAAAAATAGGGTTTTATGATGAGAGAGTGTCAAGCCCTTGGAGGGGACAAGACACCTTAGTTTATGTCTATGTGCCCTGGCAGATACCAAGAAATAGAGACTTTAGAACTTCGGATTTTGCAATGGTTCGGTCACAGTCGCGATTAAAGTTCGTCGGAGCTATAAACGAATTAACTTATTTGTTTATAGTTTTGCCTCTTTTGATATGATATCTGAGACATGCTGGCTATCATAGAAATCAGACATATTTTTTACGAAAGTTGGTGCAATTTTAGCGCATCAATTATCTGCCAAAACAACGTAACTTTTCGGAGTAAACATGGGACACAAAAAAGTTATATTCGCGACCATAACATTTTTCTTTAGCCTATCAGTTTCATCCAATAATTTGGAACAAAACGTAGCCGCATACCAAGAGGCTCTGATCAGAAACGGAGTAACTGGCTCCAACATCGCAGGTGTTTTCGGAAAGTCTGAGACATTAGCTCTTTCGGCTGTAGCGTCAAATTTAAAGGGGGACAAAGCGGTATCGGAAGACACTATTT
>CAJWMT010000011.1:0-41454 GCA_913044275.1 uncultured Cellvibrionales bacterium | reverse complement strand
CTTTTGTTAAGCATAATAACTTTTTATTTATAAAATGACACCAGGAAAAAAAAATTCTTACAATTCACTTAAAAAAATTAGCATTAATAGCAAAGAGTACAATTATTATTCATTGAGTGAAGCAGAAAAAAATGCTCGCACGCTCACTGGTCGAGTTGTTAGTGACAAAATGAATAAATCAGTCACTGTGCTGATCGAGCGCCGGGTCAAGCACCCGGTCTATGGAAAAATCGTGAGCAAATCCACTAAGGTTAAAGCTCACGATGAAAGTAACGATTGTCGTCAGGGTGATCTGGTGACTATTGCGGAAACTCGTCCACTGTCCAAAACAAAATCCTGGACGCTGGTCAAGATTGATGAGCGTGCGACCGAAGTTTAATCGGTACGCAGCAGTAACGGGTTCGGAGAGAGACAATGATTCAGACAGAAAGTTACCTTGAGGTGGCAGATAATAGTGGTGCTCGGCGAGTTATGTGCATTAAGGTTTTGGGCGGCTCCCACCGACGCTATGCCAAGGTCGGTGATGTTATCAAGGTAACTGTAAAAGAAGCTATCCCAAGGGGTAAAGTTAAAAAAGGACAAGTTATGAGTGCTGTTGTGGTTCGAACTAAAAAGGGTTTGCGGCGCCAGGATGGCAGTCTAATAAAATTTGATGACAATGCGGCTGTTCTCCTAAACGCAAGCCTTGCGCCTATTGGCACTCGTATTTTTGGACCTGTGACTCGTGAGCTCAGGAATGAGCGTTTTATGAGGATAATTTCTCTTGCACCCGAAGTTTTATAGGAGCAGCTTTCAAAATGGCAATGTCTAAAATCAAGCGTGATGATGAAGTTATAGTGCTTGCTGGGAAAGACAAAGGTAAGCGAGGCAAAGTCCTAAAGATCGTAGACGGGGGCAGAGTTATTGTCGGCGGAATTCAGCTGGTAAAAAAGCATCAAAAGCCGAACCCACAATTAGGAGTGCAAGGCGGAATAATTGAGCGAGAAGCCCCTATTCATGTTTCGAATATTGCTATCTTTAACTCAGAAACGAATAAGGGCGATAAAGTGGGATTTAAAATGTCGGAAGACAATCAAAAGATTCGCTTCTTCAAATCTACGGGCAAATCAATCGATGAATGATTTTGCAGGGCATTAGGATGATCCGATTAAAAGAACTTTACAGAAACGAATTAACAGAAAAGCTCAAGACTGAATTGTCATTAGCAAATGTTATGGAGGTTCCGCGTGTCACTAAGATTACCCTGAATATGGGTGTCGGGGAAGCTATTGGCGATAAAAAAGCTCTCGAGAGTGCAGTTTCTGATCTTGCTTTGATTTCGGGGCAAAAGCCAGTGGTTACAAAGGCTCGAAAATCGATAGCTGGGTTTAAGGTCCGACAAGGTTGGCCTATTGGAGCAAAAGTTACTCTTCGTAGGAATCGTATGTATGACTTTTTGGAGCGTTTGATCGGTATAGCTATCCCCAGGATTAGAGACTTTCGAGGCATCAGCTCGAAGCAGTTTGATGGTAGAGGAAATTTCTCAATGGGGATTAGCGAGCAAATAATTTTTCCAGAAATAGATTACGAGAAAATCGACAAAATTCGCGGTATGGATATAACAATTACTACAACGGCTAGAAATGATGCTGAGGGATTGGCGTTATTGAAAGCTTTTAATTTTCCTTTGAAGGGTCGTTAAAATGGCAAAAGTTTCCATGGTTCAGCGAGAAAAAAAGCGAGCCAGAATGGTACAGAAATACGCGGAAAAGCGCAGTGACCTCAAGGCTATAATTGGAGATTTAAAGAGCTCTGATGAAGAACGTTGGGAGGCGCAAATTAAGCTGCAAAAGCTTCCTCGGGATTCCAGCCCGACGCGTCAGCAAAATCGCTGTCGAATCACCGGCAGGCCCCATGGTGTATATCGCAAATTTGGTTTGTGTCGCAATATTCTTCGTGAAGCAGCAATGCGAGGCGAAGTTCCTGGATTGGTAAAATCCAGTTGGTAGTAATAGGAGTTTCTTTATGAGTTTGCAAGATCCAGTCGCTGACATGTTGACTAGAATCCGAAATGCGCATCACAGGAATAAGATAGAGGTGGGTATGCCATCCTCTGGCATCAAAGTATCAATTGCCAAAGTATTAAAAGATGAGGGATACATCGTTGATTTTAAGGTGAGTGATGAAGCGAAACCGTCCCTGATACTCAATCTGAAGTATTTTGAGGGTAAACCAGTAATAGCTGAAATAGACCGCTTCAGCAAGCCCAGTTTGCGTCAATATTGTGGTAAAAATGATTTGCCGAAAGTGCGCGGTGGTTTGGGTGTTGCCATTGTTTCAACTAGTAAGGGCGTCATGACCGACCGATCAGCCAGAGCAGCTGGGATTGGTGGTGAAATCTTATGCACCGTGTTTTGATGGATTTAAAATATGTCTAGAGTGGCAAAAAAACCTATACCGGTTCCAAATAGTGTCAAGATTGCCATGACTGATTCTGAAATTTCAGTTAAAGGGTCCAAGGGCGAGCTGTCAATGCCAATTAACGCAGATGTTGAAATTGTCAATGATGGCGACAAACTGATATTTGCTCCTAGATTCGACACCGCATTTTCCAGAGCAATGTCAGGCACTACTCGGGCACTGGTCAACAATATGGTTACTGGTGTTAGTGATGGCTTCGAAAAAAAGATTGAGTTGTTCGGGGTGGGTTTTAGAGCGCAAGTGCAGGGTAAGAGCATAAACTTGACGCTTGGTTTTTCCCATCCTGTAGTTTATGAACTGCCAGAAGGCGTGACTGCCGAAACACCTAGTCAGACGGAGTTATTACTCAAGTCCTCGGACAAGCAAAAATTAGGACAAGCAGCAGCTGAGATTCGAGCGTTTAGGCCTCCTGAACCTTATAAAGGAAAAGGAGTGAGAATTGAGAACGAGTATATAAGGCGCAAAGAAGCTAAGAAAAAGTAATAGGATTTAAGATGAGCGTTAAAAAAGCATCACGCCAACGTCGAGCAAAACGGACAAGGATGAAAATTAGGCAGCAAAATTCGTTGAGACTTTGCGTGAATAGAACCCCACGGCATATGTATGCCCAAGTTATTGGCCCAGATGGTGACCGGACTTTGGCTAGTGCGTCTACCTTGGAGGCGGATCTCAGGGCAGGTAAAACGGGTAATATCGATTCGGCTGCTCTGGTGGGAAAATTGGTTGCTGAGCGGGCAGTTGCCGCTGGTATCACACTAGTTGCCTTTGACCGCAGTGGATTTAAATACCACGGTCGAGTGAAAGCGCTTGCAGATGCTGCTCGAGAGGCCGGTCTTAAGTTTTAATATAGGATAGAGAAGTTATGGCTTTGATAGATCAAGATGCTGCCGAGGGAATGATAGAAAAGTTGGTTCAGGTCAACAGAGTAGCAAAGACAGTCAAAGGGGGAAGAATCTTTGGGTTCACCGCTTTGACTGTGGTCGGAGACGGCAATGGCAAAGTTGGTTTCGGTCGTGGAAAGGCTCGTGAAGTGCCACAGGCAATTCAAAAAGCGATGGAAGCAGCGCGGAGGAATATGATCACAGTAGCCCTAGATGGTTCGACCATTCAATATCCAGTTAAAGGTATTCATGCCGCCTCAAAAATATACATGCAACCGGCGTCGGAGGGGACAGGAGTTATAGCCGGTGGAGCTATGCGAGCTGTTCTTGAATTGGCGGGCGTTCAGGATGTATTAGCCAAATGCTACGGCTCAACAAACCCTGTAAATGTGGTGCGGGCTACCTTCAATGCACTAAAGGAAATGAGGTCTCCAGAGGACGTTGCGCTTAAAAGAGGTAAGGCAGTTGAAGAAATTTTAAACTAGTTGTTTTCTATCTTTGAATGAACATATTGGGAAGGACAAAATGGCGAAAACAAAAAATCTCAAAGTAACTCTTACCAAGAGCCAAATTGGGCGCCTAAAAAGTCATAAGTCTTGTATAACTGGTCTGGGTTTAAGACGCATTGGCCACACTGTGGTTGTCGAAGATACGCCTGCAATCCGAGGTATGATAAATAAAGTGAATTATATGTTGCGAGTAGAGGCAGATTGACATGTATTTAAATACTTTAAGACCAGCATCTGGCAGTAAGAAAGAATCAAAGCGTGTTGGCCGCGGAATTGGTAGTGGTTCTGGTAAGACAGGTGGTCGAGGCCATAAAGGGCAAAAATCGCGTTCAGGGGGTTCGGTGCGTCCCGGCTTCGAAGGTGGTCAGATGCCTTTGCAAAAACGCTTGCCCAAATACGGATTCACCTCCCGTCTTGCCTCTGTAACTGCCGAGATTAGGCTATCTGAGCTTAATCTCATAGATGCTAAAATAATAGATTTGGCAGAGCTTCGTAAGGCAGGTTTGGTTAAGACTAATTGTCGTCGAGCTAAAGTGTTTGCGTCTGGCGAAATTGGGAAGTCGATTTCATTGAGAGGCATTGGAGCAACAAAAGGTGCTGTAGCTGCTATTGAGGCAGCCGGCGGAGATGTGGAAGAGTAGCTTTATATGGCTTCAATCGCAGCATTACGAAATCAGAAAGGCTTGAGCGAATTGTGGGCTCGTCTGCGCTTTTTATTCTTGGCAATTATCATATATCGTATAGGTACACATATACCTGTTCCTGGCTTTGATCCGGATCGTTTGAGTGAGCTCTTTACTCAAAATCAAGGGACTTTCCTTGGACTTTTCAACATGTTCTCTGGCGGGGCGTTAGAAAGAATGAGCATTTTGGCCCTCGGTGTAATGCCATACATATCTGCGTCAATTATTATGCAATTGCTGGCGGCTACGGTGCCAACCTTAGAGCAATTAAAAAAAGAAGGGGACACTGGTCGCAGGAAAATTAATCAATATACGAGATATGGAACGGTGATTTTGTCGCTCATTCAAGGTACTGCGATGGCAGTGGGGTTTGCTTCCCAAGGGCTCGCATACGAGATTAATTTGCTGTTTTACATGGTTGCTATTGCTTCTCTGGTGGCAGGAGCAGTGTTTCTCATGTGGTTGGGGGAACAGATTACGGAGCGAGGAATTGGTAACGGAATATCTATGTTAATTTTCGCTGGAATCGTTGCGGGGATCCCAGGTGCAATTGGCCAAGCTCTAGAATCGGCGCGACAAGGTGATATTAATCCTGTCATGCTAATTTTCATTCTCTTCATTGCAGTGGCAGTGGTTTATTTTGTTGTTTTTATTGAAAGAGGACAACGTCGATTGAAGGTTAACTATGCGCAACGTCAGGGACGAAAAGCATATAACGCTCAAACATCACACTTGCCTTTGAAAGTAAACATGGCCGGGGTTATACCTGCAATCTTCGCTAGTAGCTTACTCTTGTTTCCCACCTCGATAAGTCAGTGGTTTGGCCAAGGTACGGGCGCGCCCTCTTGGCTGCAGGATGCGGCAATTCTGATAGGTCCCGGACAACCGCTGCATATTATACTATTTTCTGCTTTAATTATTTTCTTTAGCTTCTTCTATACGGCGTTGATGTACAACCCCAAGGAAGTTGCAGATAACCTAAAAAAGGGCGGAGCATTTCTATCAGGCATAAGGCCTGGTGAGAATACAGCCAAATATATAGACACTGTAACTACTCGATTGACCTTAATTGGCGGAATATATATTACGTTAATCTGTTTGATGCCACAATTTTTGAACGTCTACTTTAATGTGCCGTTTTATTTGGGCGGCACATCACTGCTAATTGCAGTTGTGGTGACAATGGATTTCATGGCTCAGATCCAGTCGCACTTAATGTCCCAGCAATACGACTCGCTGATGAAGAAAGCGAATTTGAAGAATGTTGGTAGAAAATAGAGAGGGGTTCCGGTGAAAGTTAGAGCATCTGTTAAAAAAATCTGCCGAAATTGTAAAGTCATTAAGCGGAAAGGAGTGGTTCGCGTGATTTGTAGT
Organism: uncultured Cellvibrionales bacterium; assembly: GCA_913044275.1. GTDB lineage: Bacteria > Pseudomonadota > Gammaproteobacteria > Pseudomonadales > Porticoccaceae > TMED48. Next base: position 35,547 of record CAJWMT010000011.1, on the reverse strand, counting down.
GTCGAACCGCGTCACAAGCAAAGACAAGGGTAATCAGGTTGCTTTTTTGCTTGTCTATCGCTATGCTACATCGCCATTTTGCGGGCGTCGCCGGGTATCTGCGGAACTTTAAAGAGTATGGAGTAATATAAATGGCCCGTATTGGTGGGATAAACATTCCTGATAATAAGCATGCCGTTATTTCATTAACCTATGTATATGGTATTGGTCGTCCAAGTGCTAAAAGGATTTGCGCAGAGGTTGGCATTAAAGAGTCTACAAAGGTGGCCGAGTTGGATGACGCGGAGCTCGACAAGCTTCGTGCATGTGTCGCCAAAAATGAGGTTGAAGGGGATCTTCGTCGCGAAGTGAGCATGAATATAAAGCGGCTAATGGATCTCGGATGTTACAGAGGGTTGCGGCATCGTCGGAACCTGCCGGTCAGAGGGCAGAGGACAAAAACAAATGCCCGGACACGAAAGGGCCCCAGGCGTCCCATCAAAAGATAGGTTTTAGGATCAAAACTAATGGTAAAAGCTGTTTCAAAATCATCAAGAAAAAAAGTTAAAAAGACAGTAGTGGACGGTATCGCTCATATATATGCGTCCTTTAATAACACGATCGTAACCATCACTGACCGTCAAGGAAATACGCTTTCGTGGGCTACCGCGGGTGGCTCGGGTTTCAGAGGATCGCGTAAAAGCACGCCCTTCGCTGCGCAGGTGGCGGCTGAGAGGGCAGGTGAGATCGCCAAGGAATCCGGTCTGAAAAATTTAGATGTCAAGGTTAAAGGTCCTGGTCCTGGCAGAGAGTCGGCGGTTAGGGCATTAAATAACAGCGGCTTTAAGATTACGAATATCATGGATGTCACGCCTGTGCCACACAATGGTTGCCGCCCACCTAAAAAGCGAAGAGTGTAAGAGGATTTCAAATGGCGAGGTATCTCGGACCAACCTGTAAATTGTCACGACGAGAAGGCACTGATTTGTTTCTCAAGAGTGGAGTGCGGCCGCTAGAATCTAAGTGCCGTGCGGACAGTGCCCCAGGACAGCATGGTCAGCGACGCGGAAGATTATCAGACTATGCCGTTCAGCTGCGTGAGAAGCAAAAAGTTAGACGTATTTATGGAATCCTAGAGAAGCAGTTTCGAAACTATTATAAGTCCGCTGCAAACACTAGAGGTAATACGGGAGAGAACCTTTTAGCGTTACTTGAACAACGTCTCGATAATGTCGTGTATAGAATGGGGTTTGGTGCTACTCGCGCAGAGTCAAGACAACTAGTATCTCATAATGCGATTTTGGTAAATGGTAAAAGAGTGAATATCCCGTCCTATAGTGTGCAAGCAGGCGACTCGATTGCTGTTAGGGATAAGTCAAAGAAGCAGCTAAGGATTCAAGCGGCTTTAAAGCTGGCTGCCCAGCGGGGAGTGCCAGAGTGGTTAACGACGGATTCCGATGCGATGCAGGGTATGCTCAGCCGAGTTCCTGATCGAGCTGACCTTTCTTCAGAGATCAATGAAAATCTGATCATTGAGCTTTATTCAAAGTAATAAGTATATAGCTATAACAGGTAATATTATGCAAAATTCACCTAACGAATTTCTTACGCCACAACATATTGATGTAACATCCAAGGGGCCTACTCACGCAAGAATTATTCTCGAGCCTTTAGAGCGCGGTTTTGGACATACTTTGGGTAATGCGCTCAGGCGAATACTGCTCTCATCGATGTCTGGGTGTGCAATCGTGGAGGTAGACATAAATGGTGTTGAACATGAATATGGCGCAATCGAAGGCGTGCAAGAAGATGTTATGGAGATTTTACTAAACCTCAAAGGCGTTGCTGTAGTCATGGAGGGTAGGGATGATACTACGGTCACCCTTGATGTTGCTGGGCCAGGGCCAGTCCTAGCGGGAGATATTCAACTTGATAACCATATAGAAATAATTAATCCAGAGCATTTAATCGCAAATATTGTTGGTGAAACCAGGCTAAGTATGCAGCTCAGAATAGAACGAGGACGTGGCTATCAACCTGCCGATATGAGAGTTTTCGACGATGAGACTCGAACTGTAGGTAGGTTGAAATTAGACGCCACCTTCAGTCCTGTTTACAGTGTCTCTTATAGTGTAGAGAGCGCTAGAGTAGAAAATCGGACTGACCTTGACAAATTGGTGCTTGAGTTGGATACAAATGGAACATTAGATCCTGAACATGCTATTCGTAGGGCTTCTACCATATTGCAACAACAGCTATCTGTGTTTGTTGATATACAGGACCATTCTATTGCGGAACCAGAGGAGGAAGAGGTGGCAATAGATCCCGTACTGCTTCGCCCTGTGGATGACTTGGAATTAACGGTCCGCTCTGCAAATTGTTTAAAAGCTGAAAGTATCTATTACATAGGCGATTTGATTCAACGGACGGAAGTCGAGTTGTTGAAAACGCCAAATTTGGGTAAGAAATCACTTACAGAGATTAAAGACGTTCTGGCGTCTAGGGGTTTATCCTTGGGGATGCGCTTAGAGAACTGGCCACCAGTCAGTATTAAAAATGAACGTGAGTTGGTTTAGCGGTTATTTAGATATAGTTTCGGTTATCCAATAGTTCAAGGAGCAGTATAATGCGTCATAGATACAGTGGAAGGAAGCTAAACATGACCGCTTCCCATAGAAGAGCCATGTTTCGTAATATGACTGCCTCACTGGTTGAGCATGAACTTATTCGGACGACTTTAGCAAAGGCAAAAGAGCTACGCGGCTTTGCAGAACCCATCATTACCATTTCTAAGAAAGATAGCGTGGCCAACAGACGACTAGCTTTTAGTCGCCTGAGAAATAAAGCAGCGGTCGGTAAATTATTCTCCGATCTAGGTCCTCGGTATGCAGACCGGCCTGGGGGGTATTTGCGCATATTGAAATGCGGGCGCCGAGTTGGTGACAATGCGCCCATGGCCTATGTCGAATTAGTAGATAGACCAATTTCCATCGAGGAGGAAGAGGATTCAGCGGTAGAGGCCTAGCTAACTTTTGTACTCATAGTGAGTATAAATCTCGGTTTCTAAGTTCATTATCCTTAGCCTTCCTCCCCAGACGTATCCAGTATCTAAAGGAAATAGCTTTTCGCCAAGAAAGCGACCTTGGATGTCTGACCAGTGTCCAAAGACGATGGCTCTTTCCTTACACAAGCGATCTGGATGTTCGAACCAACCTGCAAAATCCGTGTTCTGATCAAACTCTGAGCTATGTAGTGTTGTTCTATTGAACTCGAGTAACCCGCTCGAGTTACATCTGCGCATTCGGGTTAAATAATTAGCGATGGATCGCCAACGGTCCGGACCAGAAAGAGATTCCGACCATTGTATGGGTGTATTGCCATACATGTTTTCAAAGAAAGCGCTACTCTGCGGGGAGAGAAGTACATTAGACAGCTCATTAGCGAGACGTCGAGTAGTGTTAAGTGACCATTGCGGCGGGATCCCTGCATGGACAATGGTATATGACCCATAATCAATTAATAGCGGCTGTCGTTTTAACCAATCAAAGAGTTCTCGTTTGTCGGGTGCCGTTAAAACAGCACCGAAGGTGTCATTTTTGGTCTGCATTCGGTGACCTTGGCCCACGGCTAGAAGGTGGAGATCATGGTTGCCAAGCACCATTTGAAATGAATCACCTAGGTTGTAACAAAACCGGAGCGTCTCTAGCGACTGACCTCCTCGATTTACCAGATCGCCAGTGGAGATCAGGCGATCATTCGCAGGATCGAACTGCACCATATCTAAGATTTTACGAAGGCCGTCAAAACATCCTTGTATGTCTCCAATCGCATAGGCAGTCATTCAGTGAACCGAAGCAGGGGTAGCCAATAAAAATGGTTCAATCTCCGCCGAAAAAGTTTTACCGTTTCCATTTTTGAACTTGTAGCTTCCTTGCATAGTTCCGACAGGCGTGCCGATAAACACAGCGCTAGTGTACTCAAAACAGCTGCCGGAATTTATGGTTGGCTGCTTACCGATCACGCCATCTCCTCGAACTTCTTTTCGGACTTGAAGACCGTCGGTTATTATCCAATGGCGACTCACTAGAATTATATCAAGATCGCCATTATTGCTTATTTTAATTGTGTAAGCGAAAGCAAATCTTCGATGGTTGGGTTCTGACTGTTCCTGCAGGTATTCACTTTGCGTATGTATTCTAACGACAGTGGTCATTGATTGAATTCTCTATTCAGGTGAAGGATGTTACTTATTTTTACGAAATCAGCCACAGACAACTCTTCCGGACGTTGGAAAAGATCAATTTCGTTATCAAGTAACTTTAGTTCATTTTGTGAACAGTCTAATGAATTACGTAAAATTTTTCGTCGCTTTTGAAAGCAACCTTTGACAATATGATTCAAATGTTGCTCGCAGATAGCAGCTTCCGGTTTTTTTTGGTGAGGTACCAGACGAATGAAAGTTGATTCAACCTGAGGTATAGGGCGGAATGCTTTGGCTGGGACATCTATCAAGGGTACGACTTTGCAGTGGTACTGGATAATAACCGAGAGTCTACCGTAATCTTTATTTTCTGGACGCGCAACCAGCCTATTGGCCACCTCTCTTTGCAACATGAAGTGTAAGTCTTTCACAACGTCTACTTGACCAATCATATGAAACAAAAGCGGCGTTGAAATATTATAGGGAAGGTTTCCTACTAAGCGGAGTTTATCGGCGAATTTAAACTTAGCGTAGTCAGTTTTTAAAGCGTCTTCCTCATGGACTACAAAGTCTTTATATTGGCTATATTTTTTTTTAAGAAATTGCACTAGCTCGCGATCAACTTCCAAAGCTTGCATTCTTGGGCATTGTGAAATTAAAAGATCTGTTAGTGCGCCCTTGCCAGGACCAATTTCTATTAGATTATCTTCTACCGTTGGGTTAACACAGGAAACAATTTTGTCAATTATCACTTTGTCAATGAGGAAGTTCTGCCCGAAACGTTTCCTAGCCTGATGAACTGGATTCAACCCAGAACCCTACTACACATCTCTGAGGCCATCTGAACGGCAACTTCAAGGCTCCCGGCATTTGCTAGACCAGTTCCGGCGACATCAAGTGCTGTCCCGTGATCCACCGAGGTACGAATTATTGGAAGTCCCAGGGTAATGTTGGCAGCCTGGCCAAAGCTTTGATATTTTAAGACTGGCAGTCCTTGGTCATGATACATGGCTAGCACAACATCAGCGCTTCCGATGAACTTTCGTGTAAATATCGTGTCGGCAGGGAGTGGTCCGAGAATATCCTTACCATTTCTTCTCATCTCTCTAAGAAGGGGGGCAATAACATTAACTTCTTCTGTACCCAGATGACCAGACTCTCCAGCGTGTGGGTTTAATCCACACACCATAATCTTGGGATAGGATATGCCAAATCGTTTTTGTAGTTCTCGGTACAAGATGTCTATTACCGAGCGCAACAAATGCTCAGTGATCGAGGAAGCCACAGATTTCAAAGGTAGATGGGTAGTGGCAAGCGCTACCTTCATATCTGTACTAGCTAGCATCATAACAACTCGTTCCGTGTTGGTCTTTTTGGCGAGGTGTTCAGTGTGGCCGCTAAACTTGATTCCTGCTTGATTAATAATGGATTTTTGGACTGGTCCAGTAACGACCGCGCTGCAATTTTCCGATTCGCATGCCAGAATGGCTTGGTCTAAGCAGTCGATGACATATTGCGCGTTCGATATCTCAAGCATGCCCGGCACGGCTGGCTCGGGCATAGATATTGGGTGCACAGCCAGCTCACCTGCGCGCAGGGGGAGAGGGGTAACAGAAATTTCACGAAGAGAGAGAGGGAGGCCTAGCAGTTTGGCTCGATTGATGAGCATGTCTGGGTCGGCAAATGCTACCAATTCGTGATCTGAACCATTTTGAACGGTCTGAATTGTTATGTCTGGCCCGACGCCTGCAGGTTCTCCTGGTGTTAAAGCGAGGCGAAGCGTCATGACGGGTTATTTGACTTAATCTCGATGAATGCTTCATCTCTTATTTCTTGGAGCCATACCTGTAGCTCTTCCTCATACTTGCGTTGCCTTAAAAGATTTTGAGCCTTATTGCGCATGATTTCTTGGCTGAAATCTTGCCGGCGTCGCTCTATAACTTGTAAGATGTGCCAGCCAAACTGTGAGCGGAACGGAATGCTAATTTCATTTAGAGCGATAGAGTGCATTATATCTTCGAACTCAGGTACAAACATCCCCGGTGTCGACCAGCCTAATTCGCCCCCACTCAGCGCTGAACCAGAGTCTTCAGAGTATTCCTTCGCTAAAGTTGCAAATTCTTCACCATCTTCAGCTCTTGCGCGCAGTTTTTCAAGCAGATCTACTGTGCTGTCAGAATCGCGGATTTGATTGGGTGTGACTAGAATATGACGCACAAAGTGCTGCTCCACTAATTGTTCACCCCCGCCTCTGCGTTCATAAAGTTTAAGAAGATGATAACCGGCGTCACTTCGAATTGGCGATGAGACCTCACCGACCTCTAATTGCTCTAACGCATTAATAAAAACTTCCGGCAGTTGTGCAAGCTTCCTCCAACCGAGATCTCCGCCGTCGAGGGCTGTTTGATCAGATGAATGGGTTATCGCGAGTTGCCTAAAGTCAGTTCCATTACTAGATTGCCCTAATATGTTAAGAGCCTTATCCAAAGTCGAGTCGACATCGTCTCTACTCGCACTCATCGGAACCGCTAATAAAATATGTCCCAAGTTTACGTCTGGAGAGGTAAGGAATTTCCCTTCCTCAGATGCCAGGAAGTTATCCAATTCTTGTAGGCTAATACGAATTCGCCTGTTAACTTGGCTTTGTTGCACGCGCATGATTATCATTTCATTACGTATTTGTTCTCTAAGGCCACTAGGCGTAGAACCTTCCCGTATGGATGCGTTAACGTAATTCTCTACGCTTAATCCTGCATTCGCGGCGACGCGGGCTATTGCATCATTGAGCTCCGCATCAGTAATCCTAATTCCGGCGTTAAATCCCAGATTCAGTTGAAGCCTCTCAGATATTAAACGTTCCAGAACCTGAGATGATAAGATCTCTGGGGACGGGGCTTGAGTACCTGACTGTTGGACTTGTGCATAAACAACTGACAGTCGCTGATCCAGCTCACTTTGAAGTACGACGTCTTTATCTACGATTGCAACTACTCGTTCGAGAATCTGAATCTGAGAAAAGCTTTTTATACATACCAAGCTTAAAAAACAAATTATCAGCCTGGCTTTAAAACCCATGCATCGTTTCATAGCCATAAATGCCCTTCTGAAGTATAGAATCGATACGCCCATCATCACCTGCTAGCCCCTTAAATTGAATTTGAAACAAGATACTATTCCTAGCTTTAAGATCTCTCTCAGGGTACAAAACGTAATCATCCCGCCTTATGCCTCGGTGTGCAACTATACTAGCTCTCCAACAACAGCTGTTGTATTCCAAACCAGAAAAAATTTCTAGTTCTCTACTATTTGTAAAATCGTGATTCCAGCGCCAAACAAAATTAAGATTACTTGTAAGCGGCCAAAAACCCGAGATATCACCTTGTTTAATATTTTTGCTAGAAAAGTTAATCCCCGTCTCTTTCGGGCGCCTAGTAAAGCGATAGGTGATATTTAACAATCTTTTGCTAGAATCTCTATAGCGAAAACCGACGTTACTTTTTTTCAAGATATCTTCTTGTGTATCATATATTACCTCGCTTGTGACACGCCAGTTTTGTGCCCAATGTGCAGACATATCCAAGGCCATTGGTGACCTTGATCTTTGAAGTTCGTTAATCTCTAGCGGAGCATCTAAACTCACCTCACGATCAGCAAGATAGATCGCCTGCGCGATACTTGCCTTAAATTTTTCTTGGCCTGTCTTCTTGTCGATAAATCTTGATGTCAGCCCAAGAGTTATTCGATTTTCATCGGCAATTCGATCTCCCCCGCTAAAACGGTTATCTCTAAACAAAAGATTGTAGGATGGTGTGAATTCGCGGGTATCAAAATCAGGGAGTGAATTTTGATTTTTATATGATGCCTTTACGTAATAAATCCTCGGCTCCAGTGTCTGGGTGATATTTTCAGTTTCGGTAAAGTCTCGTTCAAAAAATAATCCGCTGTCAATAGAAATTGAGGGTATGCTAACGGAGGGATTATCATCTTCAGCAGCCCTAGTTTTTAGGGAGTAATATATTTGTTGAAGACTGGCTTTGGGTACGAAATATCCCCAGGAAAACCGCTTGTCCCAGGTCATTGAGTAGTTGAGATTGACCCGTTGGCCAGAAATACGGCGCTCGTCTCCGTGTTCGAAACGAGTATACCTTTGATTAATATCGACAAGGATATTTTTAGTTGGCCTAAAGTAACCATCGATGGAAATTCTGGGCAGAACTGAGTATTGCTCCTCGATATCCTGACTGATAACTTGGTAATCTTCAGTTTCAATTCCAAAGCTCCAATGACCTTTTTTATAGCTTGCCATCGTAAGGCGCTGAAGATGAGTCAAGCTCCGTTCGGTCAAAAATTGAGTGCCCAAATCGTTGAAATAATCGCCATCGCTTACTTTATTGAGATTGACAAAAGTTGTCCAAGGATGTCCGACTCCTCCTAAATGATTTATAGATGCAAGGTATCGCGTCTGTCCTGTGTGATCGGAATTGTCGGGTTTTGTTGTGGCTTCTTTTCCTCCCAGATCATTGAAAAGCCACTGACCATTTAACTCCGTTTTCGCCCAGGTTGAAAGGTGGCGGAATTCGCCACCAAAGGCAGCACCGCGCTCACTGATATAGCGCGGTGTTAGGGTGGCGTCATAATTTGGAGCAATATTCCAATAGATGGGTTGCAAATAATCAAAACCATTTTGACGATTAATTCCGACTGCAGGAAAGAGTAATCCAGACGAACGTTTGTTACTTATTGGGAATGTAATTCTTGGGAAGTAAAAAACAGGTAGGTCGTGGACCTCTAGCTTTGCACTTTTCACCGTAGCAAACCCGTCAGTCTGGTTTATTTCTATTTGATCAGTGACTAACTGCCAGGTGTTATCATCCGGTTCGCACGTAGAATAGGTGGCGTCGTCAACAACGATTAGACCATCTTTTCTACGTTTTAGAAGTTTGGCTGTGCCTCTAACCGCCGAATCATGCAGCAAATAAGTCGCGTTGTTTATGTCCACTTCGCGGCTCGATGTGTCAATTTGAGCTTGGGTTCCGAGAAGAAGTATTCCGGGTTCTCTAAACTGCACGTTGCCCGTTAAAGAAACATTTCGGCTTTTCTGATCTATCACGGCTAGATCGCTTCTCACTTGTCGAAAGCCTTGAGATATTTGAACATCGCCCTCAAGAATTGCGATGTTTTCATTAAAAGCTTCTGTTTTACTTGCGCTAAAACGGAGGGCGGCATCTTCTGGATCAAGTTCGGAATCAGTATAATTTCTTTCAGGTTCTATATATGCCCCGCAACAATTATCCGTTAATTTCTCCTTTTGGGAAGTTGACATGTTTGATTCTTCTAACCAGTCGAGATTGTTTGTGGGGGCCACTCGTGCTTCGCTCGGATCTCTATTTGCACGGTTGCTGCTATTTGGAGGCATATATGCCTCTTCAATATTTATTATGTTAGCACCACACATCCATAAACCATTCTGGTCCGACTCACAACTCCAATCAGCGTTCTGACTGAACGTTTCTTTTGCGGGGCCGAACAAGACAAAGACGAAAAGCATTAGACTCAATTTAGCATGTTTTTCATGCATTGTTTTCCCGCGAGTGCAGTAAAAAAATAGCATAGAGAATTTTTTTGCTGAGTGGTTAATTAACTTGGTCAGCAGTGTAACCGAAAACCATTAAGATTAGTGACCCTATTTACCCCAAATAATATAGAATATTAGAACAAATAATAATTCAAATTTGATCTGCAGAGTTTTACCGTGACCCAAAATGGCCAGTTTTCAAAAAGATTTTAAAATTTGGGTGCTGGAGCATCTTCCTGGATCAGCATTATTGAGCGAACCTCTGAGCCTTAAGCCACTAGCTGGAGATGCGGGATTCAGAAGTTACTTCCGATTGAACACTCAAATACCTTTGCTGGCAGTTTACTCTCCGCCTCAAAAAGAGAACAACCTGGCGTTCGTTAGGGTTTCTCATCATTTTTCTTCGGGAAAGATAAAAGTACCAAAAATCTTTGCGGTTAATTTTGAAAAGGGCTTCATGTTGCTCCAAGATTTTGGAACAGAGCTCTTACAGCCATTATTAAATCTAGACACCTTGCCGCAATACTATGACTTGGCTGAGGAATTATTACTCGACCTCCAATTGCTGCATCCTAGGGATAACATTTTCCCTAATTACGGAAAACCCCAATTAATGGCGGAGTTGCAACTTTTCCAAAAATGGTTTGTAGACAAGCTTCTCATGCTTGACTTGTCCCAAAGAGATCTCCGTATCTTGAACGATCTTTTCGAGTTGCTCATTGGAAACGCAATGGAACAGCCCGTAGTGATAGTACACAGAGACTATCATTCGCGAAATTTAATTGTCCACAAGAATCAGATAGGGGTTATCGATTATCAAGATGCTGTTGTTGGTCCCATCACCTATGACCTAGTTTCGTTGCTCAAGGATTGTTATCTTTCATGGCCCGAGGAGATAGTTCGGCAAAGAGCTCTGAGTTACAAAAGCAGAGCGGTGTCAAAAGGATTAATGCGGGATATAAAAGACCAAAAGTTCATGAAATGGTTTGACTGGATGGGCCTTCAGCGCCACATCAAAGTAATGGGTATCTTCGCAAGATTGTCAATACGAGATAACAAGGAGACCTACTTATCCGAACTCCCTCGTGTAGTTAACTATGTCTTAAGTACAACCTTTAACTACTCGGAGCTAAAACCTTTTAACCAATGGTTTTCAGAGAAGATATGTGTTTGCCTACCCAGATATCCTTGGTATTCTGGCGACTAAAATCTTGTTGAGGTGTCACTTTGAAAGCTATGATTCTGTCTGCTGGGTTGGGTAAGCGTTTGAGGCCTCTCACCGATACAGTCCCCAAACCAATGCTCCCAGTATCAGGAAAACCGATTCTCCAGCGACATATTGAGAAATTGGTAGGAATAGGCATTAAGGATCTAGTCATAAATATCCATTGGCTTGCCCATGAGATAGAAAATTACTTTGGCTCGGGTCATGAATTTGGAGCTGAGATTCAGTGGTCTAGGGAAGATGCCCTTTTGGAAACGGGCGGGGGAGTTGCCGCCGCCTTGCCAATGTTGGGTGAGGATCCCTTTCTGTTAATCAATAGTGATATCTGGATAGACCACCCAATTTATTCTTTGGTAGAGAGAGGAATAGACCAAGAAATTGATGCTCATCTGGTTTTAGTAGAAAACCCCGAGCATAATCAGAGGGGAGATTATTCTATTGATGACGGCACCGTTATTTCAAGGTCGGATTCAGGATCAGTTGCCACTGTTACGTTCTCGGGCTTAAGTATTCTCAGGCCTGAGATATTTAAAACCAAGGGGTTGAGACACAAAGCTTTTCCTCTTAGAGATACCTTGCTTCCATTAATAAAACAAAGACGAGTAACCGGCGAGGTGTTTAAGGGCTATTGGTGCGATATAGGAACCCAAGAAAGATATCGTGAGCTGTGTAACAAACACCTTTGTTAACGTCAAATTTGGATCGTAATTTTATAATCACTATCGCCTTTGATCGTGATCGGGTCAATAGAATTTCAAGGCAAAGTTCAGTACTCCATAGCCTATTCAGTACTTTATCTGCTATGGATAAAAGTGTTCGCCGGACATTTTCATATCTGGCTGCTGGCCGTTTTTTTGGGTTTGGGCATTTTGGTAAAGTTTGCCGACCCACTTACGGAATATAGTAAGAATGATGCATGGGATGCGGTGGCAAATGCCAGTGGAGTCATTTCAGTTGCGAGAATAATAAGTCTAGTCAATCAAAATAGAGGTGTGGTTGTTGACCATTAGACGTGTAAACTCTCACTCACAAGATGAATAAGTTGAACTGAGGACTTCAATCTTCATTCACTTTAACTGAGTTAATTCTCTATCGTGTGTTTGATAGTCATAGGTCGAAGAATTTGTGAGCCCGAGAGGGATAGGATCAGTGTGGTCAGTTCATCCCATATATTGGATTCCCTTAAACCTTTAACTCCTCGATCTATTGCAGCGGCTTGGTAAAATAGCATTCTCAGATGCGCTGGACTGCAGCGTTTGAGAACAAGTCGCATAGGTGCAAGGCTTGATTTCCATACACCCGCCTGAATGAGCGCATTATTTGTGGACGACCCATCAGCGACAAGCTGGCTTGCTTTAATGAGTTTTCGGAGATCATTTAGAACAGCCCAGAGGAGAGGCAGCGGCTGGGTTCCTTCGGCTTGCAGGCCCCGCAATATTCGTCCGGTGGAGCGAGTGTCTCCCGAAAGCATTTTATTTATCAAATCAAATACATCATAACGAGTGCTATCGGTGACGATGGTCGAAATGGCTAATTGATCAGCATTGTTGCCCAGAGCTAATAACTCAAGCTTTTCTATCTCTTGCGCAGCTGCTAACAAGTTGCCCTCAACCCGATCTGCAATGATTTGTATTTTGTCGCGACTTATTTGAATATTGCTATTTTTTAGACGCTGTGCTAACCAAGACGTTACCTCATCGCCTTTAATTCTAGCTATCTCGATGTGCGCTCCATGTGCTGTCAAAGTTTTAAGCCAAAGACTACTTTGTTCTGACCGATCCAGTTTGGGCGACACTACTAATAATAGATGATCGTTACCCAGTAGCTTGCATACTTCGGCTAATGTTTTGGAACCATGGTCGTTTAATTTGCCTCGAACCAAACGTAATTCTAAAATTTTTTTCGTTTCAAAAAGTGACAGTGTGTTGACATTCGTATGAATTTGATTCCAATCAAATTTCCCATCAACATCATATACAGTCCGTTCCTGATAGCCTTTTTCGTAAGCAAAGGAGCGGATGGTATCTGACGCTTCTAGGGAGAGAAGCAGCTCGTCGCCACTGACAACGTAGGTTGATTTTAACTCTTTAGATAGAGCCGATTTTAATTGGTGAGACTTTATCTTCATAGATTACTGTAAACGTTGATAAATTACTTTCTGTTGGGGCTAGGTAAGACACTGAGCCTATTAATTATTTGACGAACAATTTCCAGGCGCATGTCCCGCTTGACCATTCGTTCTTCGTTGCTAGATGCAAGCACATCTGTTTCAAGGAATTCATAAACACGTTCTACTGAGGCGGTTGACGGCTTCAATACAATATTGTTTGACCTGTCAACGACCATAAAGTCTACCTCTTCATTCAACTGGTATTCAGCCACTCTAGCATCATTATTCATGCTGCTCGTTCTTCTGATTCTGCGATAGTCAGTGATTACGACTGAGTAATCCGGCTTTGAATCGCCTCCAACTGCTTCGATATCATATGCTTCGAGGGCTCGGGTAAGCTCTGAAAGCAATTGCCCATTTGGCTCCATAGAAACCAAATGTATCTGGTCAAGGTGCGGCGACATAGATTGGGTATCTTTCAATTGCCAACCACACGAAGTAAGCATAATTAGTAAGCTTGACAGACAAAACTTTTTAAAATCGATTGTCATTTTAGGAGGCTACTATATTCACAAGTTTACCCGGTACAACGATTAATTTTTTAATATCAAGGCCTTCAAAAAAACGTCTTGCGTTCTCATCTTGGAGAGCGAGTGTCTCGATTTGGCTTTTGTCAGCATCTACTGACAATTCAATTTTTCCTCTGACTTTCCCATTAACCTGAACTACAAGTTGCATCGAGTCGCGCTCAAGAGCGGATGTATCTGCCGATGGCCAAGTAGCATTTGCAATTGCCCCATGATGCCCCAAAAGCTGCCATAAACCATGAGTAATGTGCGGGGCAATCGGTGACAAAAGAAGTACACTAATAGTGAGAGCTTCTCTGCGCACAGCCAAACTTTGATTATCGTTTTCCGTGTGCCTAGAAATTTCATTGAGCAGTTCCATTACCGCTGCTATTGCAGTGTTAAATGTATTTCTCCGATTGTAATCATCATTTACTTTGTTAATCGTTAAGTGTGTCTTACGACGCAACTCTTTGTGTCTTTTTGATAGTTTGTCGGGGTTCAGAGGGATATTTTGATCTAGCCGAATGTGCTCATTCACTACTCTCCATAGCTTTTTTAAGAACCTAGAAGCGCCTGCCACGCCCTCGTCATTCCATTCCAAAGTTTGCTCAGGTGGAGCCGCAAACATAGTAAAAAGTCGGACAGTATCTGCACCATATCTTTCGATTGTAGCTTGAGGATCGACCCCATTATTTTTCGACTTTGACATCTTAGCCATGCCCGCCAAATTCACCGGTTCTTTGGTTGCAGTTTCTACGGCACCAATCGCGCGGCCTCTGGAGTCTCTGGTTATAGTGACCTGATCAAGAGATAACCAATTTTTCCGACCATCGGAAATTTTGTAAAAAGATTCAGCTAGCACCATTCCTTGACATAGAAGTCGCTTGAACGGTTCAGAGGATTTTACTAACCCTTCATCGCGAAGAAGCTTATGGAAAAAACGCGCATATAACAGGTGCAAGATAGCATGCTCTATACCCCCGATGTATTGATCAACTGGTAACCAATAATCGGTCGATTCGGTATCAAGCATTGCCGAATCGAAATGCGGACAAGTGAACCGAGCGTAATACCAAGAAGACTCCATAAATGTATCAAATGTATCTGTTTCCCGCTCAACACTTTGTCCATTCAAGTGGCTATTTTTCCAATCCTTATCTGACTTCAACGGGGACTGTAAACTACCACCAAGTTCAATATCTTCGGGTAGCAACACAGGCAACTTTTCGCTGGGAACCGAAATTTCGCCGCCCTCTGGCAGATTATAAATGGGGATTGGTGCTCCCCAGTACCTCTGTCGACTGACGCCCCAATCTCGCAGTCTGTAGTTGGTTTTTACTTGGCCTAACCCAAGTTTCTCTAGATCTGAGGCAATAGAATTGAAGGCTGCTTCGAATTCGAGTCCATCGTATTTGCCAGAGTTAATTAGTACACCTTTTTCGGTAACTGCCTGCTCTGCTGAAGATGAAGTTTGCACGACTTGTAGTTTTGGCAACTGATATTTTTCGGCAAATTCATAATCTCTTTGATCATGTGCTGGAACGGCCATGATGGCTCCAGAGCCATAGTCCATCAGAACGTAGTTGGCTATCCATAGAGGGATCTTCTCATTACTGAGCGGATGATGAACATAGATGCTTGTATCAACGCCCTGTTTGTCTATCTTGTTGGTATCAGATTCAGAATTTCCAAGCTCACGGCATTTTTGGACGAACTGATATACGGTAGAGTTTGATCGACTTAGTTCAAGTGCTATCGGATGATCTGGAGCGAGACTGATGAAGGTGACACCCATGATTGTGTCTGGCCTCGTGGTATAAACTTCGATGGATTCGAAGTCAGCAATTTTTTTTGATAATGGAAACTGCGCTGTGACGCCTCGACTCTTCCCGATCCAATTGCGTTGCATTGTTTTTACTTGCTCAGGCCATTGATCGAGCTCTGAAAGATCGGACAAGAGTTGTTCCGCATATTCAGTGATTCGGATAAACCATTGTGGGATATTTTTGTTCTCAACGACTGTTTCACACCGCCAGCAGCGACCATCAATCACTTGTTCGTTTGCGAGCACAGTAGAACATTTTGGGCACCAGTTTACGGCACTGGTCTTCTTATAAACTAAACCTTTGTCATATAGGCGTGTAAAGAACCATTGCTCCCACTTATAGTAGTCTGGGTCACATGTTGTTAGCTCTCTCGACCAATCGATACCGAACCCCAGTGATTTCAGTTGGGACCGCATATAGTCAATGTTCTCGCTCGTCCATTTTGCGGGGGCAGTATTGTTTTGAATTGCGGCATTTTCAGCTGGCAGGCCAAAGGCGTCCCAACCCATTGGATGGAGCACATTTTTCCCTAGCATGCGCTGATACCTAGCAATTACATCCGAAATTGTATAGTTCCTAACGTGACCCATATGCAGTTTTCCACTGGGGTAAGGGAACATCGATAAGCAATAAAATTTTTCTTTTTTGTGATCTAGTTTGACTTCGAATGTGCGCGCGTTGTCCCAATATTCTTGTGCTTCGTGCTCTACTTCTGCGGGGTTATAAACTTTTTCAGTTGTCATGAGGATGGTTACATTGAGAGTGGAGACGTAGCAATGAAGTATAGGTGATTACTTTATTAACTACCATTTAATGGGGCCGCCTTCGGGATTGCATTGGTTTAAAAATTTGGCACCAAGATTTGAGTATTGATATTAACTTGAATATGGATTTGCCATGCGCAGATCCGAGCTCTTGTTGCGTTTCGGTATGCCTAGGTCAATAAGTTTTTTCGCCATGTCCTCCGCTGAGGTCTCTGGACGGACATCCCTATCAATGTAGAGTATCACTCCATTTTTCCCGATGTAGAATGTATGACGCTTGGCATACCAACCTAAACTCAGCACTTCATAATCTTTTGCAGTTTGTTTCGTAGGGTCACTGAGTAATGGGAAGTCTGCATTATTTTCTTCGGCAAATACCTTGTTGTCCTCAATGGGATCAACGCTGGCCATAAAATAGGTGGCTGCGATATCTTTCAGCAAATGACCGTTCTGTGCCAACGACTTGCATTCTATTGTGCAACCTTTGGTGCCAGCAAAAGGAAACCAAGCTAAAACTACAGCTTCTTTCTCCAGGACGTCGCTAAGCTGATATCTATTTCCGTCTGTAGATTGTAAATTAAAGTCAGGAGCCTTATCGCCGACTTCAAGGGCATGAGAATAACTCACTATCCCAAATAATATAAGCAAAAATGATTTCAAGATCCTTAGCGATGATATTTTCAAGTCTATCCCCTTTTACCGTTGTTTGAGGTCTTTAGTTGGCTGAGAATTAAAACGATTATAAGGCATAACACTATACAAGGCCATGAACCCCAAATCGTAAAAGGAGTTTGCCCTACTCTTGGCTGAATGTTTCCAACCAATGCACCTTCCTTGAAGGGAGGAAGAGTAGAAGTCAAATATCCTTGATAATCTATAAATGCGGTGATCCCGTTATTTGTTGCGCGCAGCATGGGCTTGGCATTTTCTAAGGCCCGCATCTGTGCCATTTGCATATGCTGAGGCAAAGCCAAAGAATCCCCAAACCAAGCATCATTACTTACGGTAAGTAGCATTGATGAGCCTCGTGATATTTTTGCCACAAGACCGGGATACACTACTTCATAGCAAATGGCAGTTGATAAGTTATGACCTTCAATTTCCATAGGTTTTTGCGCACTTGCTCCTGGAGAGAAGCTTGACATGGGTAAATTAAAAAAATTTATGATACCTCTAAGTAAATTTTCAAGCGGGACATACTCGCCAAAAGGGACCAATTTTGTTTTGTCATATTGCCCGGGATTGCTTCCAATTGAGATAACTGAGTTGTGGTAGCTTGCCGTACCCTCATTAAAAGTTGGAATACCTGTAATTAGAGTATTACCGCTAAGTAAAGACCTTGCCTCGAGTTTATCTATGAAACTTCGAACATTCTGGGCAATCGCTGGTATAGCGGCTTCTGGCCATATAATTATATCCTTATCCCAATGGTTCATCGATAGACGCTCTAAACTTGAAAGAATATTCCGCCTTTTCTCTGGTGACCACTTTTGGTTTTGAGGTATGTTGGGTTGAATGAGAGCGACTTGCAAATTTGATTCTGTTGGATGTGTCCAATTAATTCGCATTAGCAGGAATCCCAGTAAAAAACAACCGGCGGCCAATCCAATGCATGATATCGCGAGAAAACGTGTGAGATACCCCCTATATATTTGAGAGATGACGGAGGCTATGAAGCAAGTGATAAAGCTCAGCCAAAAAACACCCCCTAACGGGGCCCAACCGCCAAGCCAGGTTGATTGATGACTATAGCCGGCAAATAACCATGGGAACCCGGTCGCAAACCAACTTCGAAACCATTCGCCTAGAACCCATAAGCTAGGAAACCCCAATAGGCCAGAGAACCTCGCTCTTTGCATTAAATGCCATAAAAGAAATGGAGTGGTACTGACTGCTGCTAGAAAGATGCAAAAAGCAATTGTTGCTAACATCGCGAGGGGCGCAGGAACATGCCCATGATAGTGGATACTGATATAAAGCCAGCTCACACCAAATAAGAACAAACCGGCATTAAATAAAAAGACACGCGACAGAACCTCGAATAAGCTCTGATCAGCTATTCTGAGGCAGAGAAAGCTTAAGCTGCAGATAATAAGAGGCCAGAGGTTAAATGGAGCGAGTCCTAAGGGAAACATCAAACCGGCAATCAGCAGTGAAGCATACAAGCGAAGGTTGCTTGCGACAATCATGTTGATTGTTTTCGCACGTCCACTGAAATGACCTTTCTCTGATCACAAGCAGTAACGGTAAATCCAAATCCATTAAACGCAATGCTTTCGCCAACCTTGGGCAATCTGCCGAATGCCTGTACGACAAGTCCTCCAACTGTATCGCACTCATCGTCAGACAGACCAATATCAAAAAATTCGTTGAACGTGTCGATGTCTGTTATAGCCTCGACAGCAAAAACTCCATCGCCATTGCTCTGAATCGGATCACTTTCCTGCTCATCTGTTTCATCTTCTATCTCGCCAACAATTTCTTCAAGAATATCTTCAATGGTCACCAGTCCGGAAACACCGCCGTATTCGTCAACTACTATGGCCATATGGTAGCGATGTTCCCTAAATTCTTTTAGAAGCGCGTCGATAGGCTTACTCTCCGGGATTATTGTTGCTGGACGAAGTAAGGATTTGAGATCAAACGTTTCTTTCCCCAAGAGCAGAAGCGGAAGCAATTCTTTGGCAAGAAGTATGCCCAAAACATCATCTGACGATTCCCCGACAACTGGAAACCTAGAGTGCTGAGAGTTGATCACAATATCAAGGATTTCATCAAGACTCTTGTCATCCTGTAAGCTTACCATTTGCGATCGAGGGATCATTATTTCACGTGTTTGCAAATCAGAAACCTTTAAAGCGCCTTCCATGATGTGCAAAACACCGGCATCTATAATTGATTCATTTTGAGCGCTATGCAATATTTCAGTTACTTCATTTATGCTTGAGGGGCGAGGAATGAACGATTTTAACCAGCGCTTAAATTTTACAGCCTTGCTTTTTACAGCGTTTGTTTTTTCTTCATCAGTCATTGGTTTTACTCTCCCCGCTAATACGGAGCCGGGTAATTAAGTTTGTTTAATACGAAGGCTTCCAAGCGTTCCATCGCAAAAGCTTCTGTGGAAGTGTTGTGATCATATCCCAAAAGATGGAGCACTCCATGAACAATCATATGAGCCCAATGCGCTTCCAAATTTTTGTTTTCTGCAGATGCTTCTCTCTCGATTATAGGCGCACAGATAACGATATCGCCCAAAATAGGAAGTGGTTTGGGCGTCACAGCTGAGAATGGGAAAGATAAGACATTAGTTGCTTTAGTTTTTCCTCGATACTTATTGTTGAGTTCTGCCCCCTCTAGCTCATCGACGATACGCAAAACCAATTCTAACTCTGATTGTTCCAGATCTTGAGTTTCTATGGTAGCTTTTACCCAGCGTTCCATCATTTTTTTTTGGGGAATGTAGGAGTTCGGATCTGCACATTGCAAATCCATACTAAGATTAAAAGTTTTGTTCCTTTCAGGTGCTTTCATGGGCGTCATATGCATCCACAATGCATTGGACGATTGGATGCCTGACCACATCATGATTCTTAAAATGGGTGAAACTTATTTCACTCACCTGTTCTAAAACCTTACACGCATGTTTTAGGCCAGACGCGACTCCTCGTGGCAAGTCAATTTGTGACATGTCGCCAGTTATGACAGCTGTCGAGCCGAATCCAATGCGAGTCAAAAACATTTTCATCTGCTCCTTGGTGGTGTTTTGACTTTCATCCAAGATGATAAAAGCATCATTCAGAGTTCGTCCTCGCATATATGCTAGCGGTGCAATCTCGATGACGTTGCGTTCTTGCAATTTGGCGACGGTTTCGAAGCCGAGCATATCATGCAGGGCATCATAAAGCGGCCTTAAATATGGATCTACTTTTTGTGCCAGGTCACCCGGCAAAAAGCCCAACCTCTCGCCCGCTTCTACTGCAGGCCGAACCAATAAAATTCGATTCACCTCATCGCGAGACAGAGCCTCTACAGCGCAAGCAACAGCAAGGTATGTTTTGCCAGTCCCAGCTGGGCCGGTCCCAAAATTAATGTCATGTGTCTGTATGGCTTGAACATATCTCTGTTGATTTAGCCCACGAGTCCTTATATTACCTTTCTTCGTTCGGATAACTGAGGGAGAGCTCACTTTTGTCTTTTGCGCGATATGTCTAACAGTATCAGCCGGAACCCTATCATCTTTTCTTTGCTGTAATTGAAGATGAACGTCTTGAGGACATAGATTACGCTGCTCGGACGTCAGCTTGTAGAGTTGACTAATTGTTTCTGCAGCATATTGAGTCGAATTGTCTGGCCCATAAAAATAAAAAGTGTGGTCACGACGCCTGATTTCTATATCGAGACGCTTTTCAATTATTTGTATATGTTCTTCCAATTGGCCACAAAGCGTCGCAAGACGGCGAGCATCAAAGGGCTCGAGTATTAGACTCATTCCGGGTTTCGTAGACAATTCTTTCAATCGGTGTTATCGAACCTCTTTTTCTAAAACAGCTCGCAAGCATACAGCGGAACGAACCTAAGGGTAAAGCTCTGATTTATTCAAATTGCTTTACAGTATTCAAAAACTGGACGCATGTTATAAAAAGGAAGCATTGCGTTCTGCGGCAGGATAATATGGTTAAGCTGAACTAAAAAGGTTTGCTCTCAACGAATTTGGCAAAGCTTCGGTTATCTTTGCATCAACGAATTGACCAATTAGAGCATTATCATTGGCTTTGAAATTTACTACGCGGTTGTTTTCAGTCCGACCTTGAAGTTGACCGGGGTCTTGCTTTGACATACCAGTTACAAGCAATTTTTCTATATCGCCTACCATTCGTCTGCTTATCATTTGAGAGTGCTGACGGATTCTCGCTTGCAGCATAGACAAACGTTCTTTTTTTTCCTCCATAGAAGTTTCGTCATTAAGATCTGCTGCTGGCGTGCCGGGCCTTGCGCTATAAATAAAGCTAAAGGAGGTATCAAATCCCACATCATCTATTAGTTGCATGGTTTCGGAGAAATCGTCGTTAGTTTCTCCGGGAAAACCTACAATGAAATCAGAAGAAATACTGATGTTGGGTCTGTATGTGCGGATTCGACTGATAATAGATTTGTATTCATTGGCCGTATATCCTCGTTTCATGGCCATGAGGACCTTGTCGGACCCACTCTGGATAGGCAAATGCAAATGACTCACTAGTTCGGGAACTGTCTTATAAGTCTCTATCAACGAATCAGTGAATTCAGCAGGATGTGAAGTTGTGAACCGGATTCGATCAATACCCTTAATGTCTGCGACGAGGGATATAAGTTCGGCAAAATCGCAGGAGGACCCGTTCTCCATTGGCCCGCAGAACGCATTCACGTTTTGACCGAGCAAATTAACTTCCCGAACACCCTGCCTAGCAAGAGATTGCACTTCTGAAAGAACTTCTGCCACCGATCGGCTCACTTCCTCGCCCCGTGTGTAGGGAACGACACAAAAACTGCAATATTTTGAGCAGCCCTCCATTATGGACACGAAAGCGGAAGGACCATCAGCATGAGGATCTGGAAGTAAGTCGAACTTTTCCGTTTCTGGAAAGCTGATATCCACCACTGTTGTTTGATCCACTTTGCGAGTTTCGATCATCTCGGGCAAGCGATGTAAAGTTTGTGGTCCAAAGATCAAGTCGACGTAGGGAGATCGTCTAGCTATGGATTCGCCTTCTTGACTGGCAACACATCCTCCAACTCCGATTATCAACTCTGGATTTTTGTCTTTAAGATGCTTCCAGCGTCCCAACTGGTGGAATACCTTTTCCTGCGCTTTTTCTCTTATCGAGCATGTGTTGAGTAGGATAATATCAGCATCATTGGGATCATCCGTAGGAATCATTTGGTGACTCTCGCCCAAAAGATCACGTATTCGGGATGAGTCGTACGCATTCATTTGACAGCCATGAGTAACCAAATGAAGTTTTTTTTCTAATTTTGAAATCATCAAACAAACTTTACTGATCTTTGAGGCACAACATTATAACTTTGCACCCTCAATTCGCAAGATAAACAGGTGCGTTAGATTTCCGTTGTGCTATCATTGCGCCTCAATCATAGCAAGAGAAATGTTGTGTCAGAGAAAACCACCGACCCAATTTATCGAGTAAGATTTTTCAACCAGAATGAGGTTTATGAAATCTATGCTAAGCATGTTTTTCAAAGCGACCTCTGGGGATTTTTAGAGGTCGAAGAATTTGTGTTCGGTGAACGAACTCAGATGATAGTAGACCCCGCCGAAGAAAAATTAAAAACAGAATTCGGTGACATTAAGCGAAGCTTTATCCCCATTCAAGCTGTTGTCCGTATAGACGAGGTTGAAAAAGAAGGGACCTCAAAAATCACTGAGGTCAGCGGCAGTAATATCAGTGCCTTTCCCTATCAGCCAATGGTCGCAGGGAAACCCAAAAAAGATTAGCGCTGATTTTGCCTGTTGTTAGTAGCCGAAAAAATTGAGTTAAAAGGGCTCGAACCATGCAGGATATTCAGCAGTTGTTACCGTATGATTTTGCTCGCTCTAATCGTCTTTTGGTTGATCAGATTGGCCGTCAACTCGTCTTGGCTCCCGGCGTAAGCGCTTGGGCAATAGCAGAGGTTAGCCGGAATTTCGGGGAAAATTTGGGCATTAAAAGGGTGGATGATACCTCCTTCGAAAGTTTACTAAGTGATCTTTACAGCGACCGCCAGACATCTTCCGAATCAGTAATGGAAGACATAAAAGATTTTGTCGATATAGAGTCTGCTGCGGCTGATCTTGAAGAGGTTGCAGATCTCCTTGATGCAGAGGATGATGCGCCGATTATTAGATTATTAAATGCAATCTTTGCGGAATCGCTAAACGAAAAAGCTTCAGATATACACATAGAACCTTATGAAAAAAACGCTTCGGTGCGATTTCGTTTGGATGGTGTTTTACAAACGGTTCTTACTCCCTCAGCGCAGATCACACCGTTGCTGGTATCTCGTATAAAAGTAATGTCAAAACTAGATATCGCAGAAAAACGTTTGCCTCAAGATGGTCGAATGACTGTTAGGTTGGGAGGCAAGAGCATAGATTTGCGAGTTTCTACCATGCCCTCTAGTCATGGCGAAAGGGTGGTTATGCGTTTGTTGGACAAAGAGGCCGGCAAACTGAAAGTGGATGATTTGGGAATGCCCTTGCACATAAAAAACGAGTTAGGCGAGCTCATAACCCGCCCACATGGAATTATTTTAGTGACTGGCCCAACCGGATCAGGCAAAACGACTACTCTCTATGCTGCGCTTCAACAGATGAATCGGTCCGAAAGAAACATAATGACAGTCGAGGATCCCGTAGAATATGATTTGCCCGGTATCAGTCAAACACAGATTAATTTGCGAGCGGGCATGACCTTTGCTAAGGGACTTAGAGCCATTCTTAGACAAGATCCGGATGTTATTTTACTAGGGGAGATTCGCGATGGAGAGACAGCTGAGATAGCAACTCAAGCGAGCCTAACCGGACATCTCGTGTTGTCTACATTGCACACTAATACTGCTGCGGGAGCGGTGACCCGTCTTCATGATCTTGGTGTTGATAGTTTTCTTTTGTCTTCTACTATTCGGGGCATTCTTTCGCAAAGATTGTTGAGAAGACTTTGTGTCCACTGCAGAGAAACTGTCAAGCTAAACACATATCATACAGAACAATTGGGGCTGGATGCTGCCGCTAAGATATATGAACCTCGGGGGTGCAGTAGTTGCAAACACTCTGGTTACGATGGGCGTCAAGCTCTGTTTGAATTGGTCAAGGTGGATGCCTCCTTGCAATCAATTATTCATGAGGGCTCGGGTGAGATGGATTTGGAAACAGCAATAAGACAAACAGTGCCTAGCATTCGTGAAGAAGGCCTGCGATTAGTGGAGAAAGGCATTACAGCAATTGAAGAAGTACTGCGCGTTTCGAGTGTCTAGCCATGCCAGCCTATGATTATTCCGGCTACGACACAGCAGCCAAAATTAAGAAGGGGGTGATCATAGCGGACTCCGAGCGACACGCTCGTCGGCTCCTGAAAGAACAAGATTTACTTCCCGACTCTGTGAAAGAGGTTAGCAAGGCTCATTCTGGAGCCATTTTTAGGTGGCGAGAGACGCGAGTGAATAATTTTGATTTGGCCGTCTTGATGCAACAACTTGCTATCCTAATTCAATCGGGCCTCCCGCTTGAGGAGGCTCTCAGGGTTACAACCGAGCAAGCAGAAACAGACAGCCAACGTAGAATGTTGCAGAGCTGGCGAAGCGAGATTAATGAGGGACGAAGTTTTTCGGATGCGCTAAGCCGCTCGCCATACAAGATTCCTGACAATGTTATCGCTGGAGTGGGTGTGGGTGAGGAGAGCGGCCACCTTCATAAAGTGCTCCAAAGGTTGGCAGAAGACATTGAGACGAGTGCGGAAAACCGGAAAACACTCGCACGTTCAATGATCTATCCATTGGCGCTATTGGCGACTTCGTTGATTGTGATTGTAATCATGATGATCTGGGTAGTTCCCAAGATCACAATCATTTTCGCTAGCTCTGATCGAGAGTTGCCATTGGTTACTAAGCTGGTAATGGGTTTAAGCAATTTCACTACAGAATACGGTATATTCGTCTTGATGATTTTTCTTTCCATAATGGTTATCGTGAAGAGGCTCTTAAGGAGCATCGATAGAAGACGACGTTGGCACCAAATTTTGCTCGGTATGCCCGGGTTTGGTCGCTGGATATATATGGCTAACGTAGCTGACTGGGCTCGAAGCCTGGGCGTCTTGCTTTCAAATGGCGTCCCAGCTCTGGCAGCTTTGAAAATTTCATCAGGTGTTTTGCAAAATATTTACCTTCGAGGACAACTGGAAGCGGTTACCGAAGCCATGCGTCAGGGGAGTAGCTTAAAAAACGCACTTGACCGCAATCTTTCCAGCAGCGGATTTTTGGTGCAGATGGTTGCAAGTGGCGAAGCGTCCAGTGAGCTCGATAAGATGTTATTAAGAGTTTCGGATTATTATACCTTGCGGTTAAAAAATGCGGTGGATGTTTTTATGAAGCTCATCAATCCAATTCTCATTGTCTTGATGGGTTTAGTGATTCTATCAGTGGTCGCGGCAGTCATGCTGCCCATTATGGATATGAATAATATGATTTAGATCACATTTCAGTTTGGGGGAGGAGATTAACACAATGAATACTTATTATGACAAAAAGGCATGGCAGGGCGGCTTCACCTTAATTGAAATGATGGTCGTTGTTGTGGTGATTGGACTTCTCGCAGCAATGATTGGTCCTAGGCTATTCAATCAAGTTGAGAAGGCGCAAAAAATTCGGATAAAGCAGGATATTCGAGCAATCGAGAGTGCACTAAAGTTTTATAGGCTGGATAACTATCGCTACCCTACTCAGTCGGAGGGTCTGGAGGCTTTGATAAATCCTCCTAGCAGCGCGGAGCGGTGGAACGGACCATATCTGGAAGATATTCCCTTAGACCCTTATAAAAACCCATATGGTTTTGCCAATCCGGGAACCCATGGAAAGGAAGTGGAGGTATACACCCTCGGAGAAAACCAGGTGACTGGCGGGGAGGGGATTGACAAAGATTGGGGGAGTTGGAATATACAAGAGATTCAATAGCAAGAGTTCAATGCATGTTTATGCATGACACCAAGCGCTCCCAGGATGGGTTCACTCTTTTGGAGGTTCTGACGGTTATTGTAATCGTGTCGATATTGACGAGTATGAGCGTGCTAGCCGTCAATCAGGCATTCCAGAGGCGACATTCCAGTCACGCAGATCAGTTATTGATCTGGTTGCAGCAGTTATCGGAGCAGTCAGCGCTCACTGGTGTTGTATATGGCGTTAGCTATACTAAATCGGACTCGGAGTATAAATTAAAGCCGTTGGTGTACTTCAGAAACCGATGGTTGGAGACCACTTCAATTTCTCCATTTATTGTGGATACGGATGCAGAAATCAGATGGGATATTTCAGTTGATAAAGACTCAATCATGCCAGTTGACCTCGCAGCGGACGGGATGTCGAGCCCTGAATCAGAATTCAACGCGTCAGAATCAGGCTTACTGCCAATAGTGGCGTTTATGCCTGACGGCTATATAGAACCAAATAAGCAACTGGAGTTAAAATTTGAAAAATCGCCTAGAGTTTATGAGTTCTCATGGAATTATAAAACTGCCAGTGTCAAGATGGGTAGCTATAACCAATGATGGCTGAAATAAGTCGAAATGCAGAGCGGAAGAAAAGTCAAATTCGTGGGTTCACGCTTCTGGAAGTAGCGATAGCGCTGCTAATCCTCGGCATAGTATTAACCAGTTCCCTGCAATTGATTCACCGTTATGCTGATCAGCGCATAACAATGCAGGATCGTATTGCGGCCAACCAGGTCGCATGGAATCGGCTTATGGAGCGTTATCAAATTGCAGAAAACTGGATCCCTGCGAATGGGCTTGGGGTCCAGCGTACAAGAGGAGTAGAAGAGGAATCTGATCGCAATTGGCAGTGGGAGTTAAAAATAGAGGAAGCCGCTGGTCAGAACCTTTCGCGTTACAAGGTTGAAGTTTATTCGCAAATTAGTGGTGATTCTGAGGCCAAGCTAGCAGTTTTCATGGTGGACCGGGAATATTAAATGGGGGCAGAGTATAGGGAAAAAGGCTTTACACTCATTGAAGTGATTGTCTCACTAAGTCTGTTAGCCGTCATGTCGGTTATGGCTTATCAGGCGTTGACAGTGGTTCTAGATGCCAATGAACGCAGTCGTGACTCAGCAAAGCAGCAGCAGAGGTTGCATCGGGCATGGAAGATTATTGGCCGCGACCTCTTGCATATGCGAGCGCGCCCGTTTTCTGATGGTTTGGGAAAAATAGAGAAGCCCTATGAAACGGACCCCAGTGAGTTTGGATTGCGATTTAGCCGAGGAGGAGGTCCTTTGCTGGAGGCAAACCCAAGCGGGGTGTCTCGCGTGTATTACACCATCAATACAGACCAGCAACTTCAGCGCACGTCCTGGGCAATTACCGCTTCACCGAGAATTATTGAAGGGACTACAACGATATTGATCGATGAAATAGAAGAGGTGATCGCTGAACATCTCTCGTCGGAAGGCATTTACACAAGAGATTGGCCGCCTATCAATGCCGAGCAGGAAACTACTTTGCCCCGCATGATCAAGATTACAATCCTTTTGACGAATGGACTGACTACATCGCGACTGTTTCCAGGAGTCGTTAGTGAGTAGAGAAAGAGTAGCTAATCGAAGCGCGGGTGTCGCTCTTTTGGCCGCTCTAATTCTCGTTTTGGCACTGGTGATGGTCATAGGAAATATTTTCTACCGCCATCAGATCGATGTTTCACAATCCAGTGCCATCTTGCATAGCGATCAGGCATTGCTAATGGTGCTGAGCGCAGAAGGTTGGGCTCGGCAGCGACTTTCTGATAACCCTAGAATGGACAATATCGAAGTTGATCATCTGGGAGAAGTTTGGGCTCAAGCATTGCCAACCCTTCCAATTGAGGGAGGTGTCATAACTGGATGTATCCGTGATCTTCAAGCCAGATTAAATCTTAACAACTTTGCCCTTTATACGTCTGAATCATTGGAACTTGAATTGAATATAGATGATGATCAACCCATGGGCATGGTGCAGCTATGGAGGCGTCTATTGGAGTTATCGAATATACCCTATACCCATGCTCGACCCGGCGCGTTAATAGATTGGTTAGATAAGGACTCAGAGACAGTCAATGAATGGGGGGCAGAACAGGGAGATTATGACGGCCTGAGGATTCCGCGCGTTGTGGCTAATACGCTGATGACTGATGCGAGCGAATTAGCTGCCATCAAAGGATATCATCACGACGAATTTCTTGCTCTAATGCCTTTAGTTACTGCACTTCCTTTGTCAGGTCGATCATCCTTGGGCACAGCCATAAACATAAATACTGCGCCGATGTTTCTGTTGTATGCAATGGCTGGGCCATCAAATGAAGAATTTGTTGAGGTTGTGCTTTCAGCTCGGAATGAACGAAGATACTTTGATTCGCTTGCTGAGTTTCATGATGAGCTGGAGCGGACTCTGCCATTGACTAGGAGAGAGATCGAAACTCGATGGCCATTAGGAATTTTAGACGTTCGCTCGAATTTTTTTGAGCTTTACATTGACGTATCGCTCGGAGATACTAATCTGCAGGTTACCAGCATAATAGACCGCCGCAAAGATCCCTCCAACCCCACTATACTGGCGCGAGAAATTTCTGTGGTGCCAAAGTTTATACGCCCATTAGACAGCTCAATGATTGATACCGATATGGATGATAAAGAAAATTTAAAGACGGGAAAGCAGGATATTGATACATATCACTTGCAGACCGCTTGTAGGGCGATTGGGGTGTAACTTGCTGAGTACTGTAATAGACCATGTTTACAACCTTGATAAACGTCTTCGAGGTGAAAATATTGAATCAAATCCGGCAAGTTTGTGGATTCCCTCTGAACGAGTTGCAATCCATCGCATCGCCAAGCCAACCGCACCCAGACGGAAGTGGCTCAACTTAGTTCCATGGATCCTTGAAGAAAAGATTTTGCAGCCCGCAGAAAAGACTCACTTTGTTATCGGACATGATGCTACCGACGAATTGGTTGATGTGTTCGCGGTAAGCAAAGATGATTTAAGTACTTGGGCTAGCGTGGCTCGGAATGCTGGTTTTGCACCGATCCAAATGACCCCGGATTACTTCGCGCTTCCTTGGGAGGAAGGGCGAATAAGTGTGGCTTGGCGAGAAGGGTATTTTCTGGTGAGATATTCTTTATCGGAAGGATTTTCGGCCAAGCCCGATCTTGCATGGGCAATGATAGAAAGCTTATTGAGTGATGCCAAAATCCCCCCACGCTTGTCAATTAGCGTTCCTGACGCGGAAATAATCCCTCAACACCTCCAACATCAGGCGGAGGTGAATAATGCATTTCTGGACTGGCAGATGATAGATATGGGGTCAGAAGTGAATTTATTATCGGGCGACTACCGTCCAATTCTAAAAGGAAGCCAAGTAAACCTTTGGCGGCTAAACATAGCTGGCCTTGCCATAACCGTCATGTTGCTTGTGGCCTATTTTAATGTTTTGTCAACTAACCTCCTGAGGGATTTGAACGCGATTGAACGTCACTTGACGAGTAGCTTTGACGATGTGTTTCGAATCCAAAAAGTGTCACCCGAGCAAATGCAAACAGCTGGGTTTAAGGAAATTACTCGATTAAAAATACAGGGTCGGATTCTAAATACTGAACCGATTGCGGCACTGATTTCCTTGGGGAAACTGATGAATAACTGCGACTGCAATCTCGTGGCGTTGAAGGCAGATCAGCATCAAATTACCATCCATTTGGAAGGTGGAAAAAAATTGTTGGCTAGAAATTTGAGTATAGAAGGCTATAGTCTCAATATAGAAAGGACAACCGATAAAACGGATGAATTTATTATGGTCATAAGACCCAAGAGCACTTCATGAATTACTTCTCTAATGCTGCGCGACTAATTGACGGTCTGAGATCAAGGGATAGAAGAGCAATAATAATTGGATTTGGCATAGTGGTTGCGGTTTTGGTTTTCATTCTAGTGGAGTCGCGATGGCAGTCATATATCGACATGCGGCAGGTGCTCTCAGATAGGAAAGCGGATGTAGAGTGGATTGGCAAGCAGGCTCCGATCATCAAAAACCTGCAAACTGGCTGCACTCGCGGAGTGCTCGATGGAATGGCCAGTAGGGAGTTTCTGACAATGTTAGTTCGGCGCAACCAGCTTCAATTGGGTCAGTTAGAATTTGTGGGTGACAGCATAGCGTTGACGGTTTTATCGAGCAATCCCAATGATATCTTGCGCCTCATGGAGCAGATTGCCTGTGGAGGGCTGATGCTCACCCAACTGAACATAGAAAAAGTCTCTAAGTTCTCGGAGAGCCTGAACTACCGAGCCGACTTGGATCTAAGGGCCGAGCCTTCGCTGTGAACATGTGTCTCGACGATTTTGCCCTTTTTGATATTGAAGATCGATGAATTTTAAGGAGATAGCGTTGATAGCAAGGTCGGAACAAATTTTTGATTCTCTTGGGGGTGGCTTTTGGAAACGAATTATTGGTTCGGCCAGTGTCCTCCAAAGGATTTTAAGCTTAATACTGTGTCTTATTACTATTAGTTTAATGTTTCTGGTCATCTCTGTTGAAAGGAAGTCCCTCGATATGCCAACTGTTCCGCAGACGCGTCTTCCCCCAGCGTATAGTTGGAATTGGTTTACTAGCTCATTTGCACCTAAGCCGGTATTCCGAGAAAACAAGGTGCTTCCTGAGGCAAGCATTAACGCAGACCTCTTAGGTATACTTATCACTTCGGAGATTGCAACTGCCACAATAAAATATGCCGGTATGCGGGAAAAAGTTTATCTCAATGGCGATCGATTGGGGACCAACATGATAATTTCTGAAATTGAACCCAATAGAGTAATCATAGAGGGCAAAGGTTCTAAGGAGCAGATTACACTAAAAAGACCTGAGTCAATTTTTGAATCGACTTTGGACCTTGATAAAAAAAAGGTTGGATTAAAGGAGGGTTTTGCTATTGCTAATATGTTTGGAGCAGTGCCCGTTAGTTTAGGCAGTCAAGATGGTAATTTTGATTCGGGATATAGGCTCAATAGCTTGTCGAATGAGCTGCGATCTTTAGCCGATGTCGAGGATGGAGATGTCATCGTTGAGGTAGACGGTTCGGCTGTGAATGACATTATTAAAAACACGGAGGATTGGAAAAAGTTTGCTTTAGAAAGTAATTTGCCAGTGAAGGTAATCCGTGACGGCAGAGAAGTCATAGTTTATGTTAATGCTGCAAGCTTGGCACAAAAGATGGTACCAATGTTGGGAAAAATCGACTATTAATTTGACAGTAAGGGTATTGAAAATTGCTTAAAAAAATTAGCATTCATAAGCTGGTGGGCCTACTTTTAGCGCTATTTTTTATAATAGAAAGCAGAGCGACGGAGGAGGTTCGAATTAATTTTCGAGATGCCGATATTAGAAGTGTTATCGAAAGCGTTGCCGAAATCACTGGTAAGTCTTTTGTGCTCGACCCCCGAGTGAAGGGCAAGGTAACCATAATTGCCCCAAGGCCGATTGATGCTGATTTGATCTACGAGTCGGTACTTTCGGCTATTCAAGTTCAAGGTTTTCAAGCCGTGCAAGATGGCGCGGTAATAAGAATTATTCCCTTTAGTCAAGCTTTCAACTTTGCTGGTGGCGCTGGGGGCAACGAGATGCGAACTGAAGTGGTTCAGATAAAGCATGTTCAGGCCGCCTCCTTGGTTTCTGTGTTAAAACCGATGCTTAGCAATGGTGCTCGATTGATGGCTTATGCGCCCAGTAACTATCTCGTTGTATCCGATATTGAAACAAACATCGAGCAATTAAAAGATTTTGTAAGCACCATGGATGACCCGGATAGCTCAGCTGTCGAAGTCATAAACCTAACCCATATCTCCGCGGCTGAGGCGGTCCATATAGCGGGTCAATTGAAGCAACTTCAGAAACAGGAATTATCACTTGTCGAAGACAGCCTAAATAACAGAGTGATCGTTAGTGGGCCCGGGATGGCGCGCTCGGCATTTAGGAAGCTGCTTGTTAGTCTGGATGTCCCTTCTTTGAAGACGGGGACTGTCGAAGTAATATACCTCGATTATTCGAGGGCCTCCGAGATTCAGTCGGTATTGTCGGGAATGTTGGATTCGGAAACATTTTTGAGATTGGCGGGTCAGCCAGTGGGGGATGGAAAAAAGAATGCGACATATAAGATAGAGATTGACGAATTGAACAACGCCATAGTCCTCGCCGCGCCCAGAGAGGTGATTATTGAATTGAAAAATGTGGTTAGGCAACTGGATTTACCCCGTCCGCAAGTTTTAATAGAGGCAGTGATTGCTGAACTGTCCGAGAACCAAGCAAAAAACCTCAGTGCGCAGTTGGTTTACTCGAGCAGGAATCGCGGTGCTTATCTGACCAATTTTGATGGGGTGTTAACAGGGCTTCTTGGCGTTGGGATAAACGACGAAAGCAATCCCTCTCAGTCAGCTATTGCCGGCGCTTTGCCCAACACTGTTCTGGGGGCTGTGGGTGATTACAACGAGGCATCCGGGAAGGGAATGGGTCTGCTTGTTCAGGCACTCCAGACCGATGCTGCAACTAAGATTCTTTCCACCCCATCTGTTGTGACGCTTGATAATGAAGAGGCTAGCTTGAGCGTTGGGGAGGAAGTGCCGTTTCAGACCGGTAGTTACACAAATAACAGTACGGGTAGCCTTAACTCCAATCCTTTCACCACTATAAATCGTGAGGAAGTAGGAGTGATACTTAAAGTAAAGCCCCAAATTAGTAAAGGTGATGCGGTACGACTTGAAATAGAGCAAGAGTCTTCCAAGGTAAACGAAGGAGGGATTGTAGGATTACAAACGACCTCAAAAGCTACTATGCAGACCAACGTGATGGTTCAAGACGGAGAATTATTGGTGTTGGGAGGCCTAATTGAGGATTCAGGAGCGGACACCTCTGCAAAGGTGCCTATATTAGGCGATATTCCTCTGCTTGGTCGGTTGTTCAGGCAAACTGGGAGGTCATCTGGCCAAAGTGTAACAATGATGTTCATTCGTCCTACTATCATCAGGAGTGCTGAGGATGGACGGTCTGTCACTAGAGGTCGTTTCGATCACCTCATTAAAAGAGATCTAAGTGGAAATGAAGATTCAAGCTTCATGGCTCCTCGACTAAAATCGTTTTTTCCAGAAGGTGAAAGTATGAATCCGAATCAAAACAAGCTCCCGCCAAAAGAATGATCGCTAGCATCAAAGACTGGAGACTGGGTGTGAAAAATTGGATTCATTACGGATATTCCATTGACGCTTTACCTTAACCACTTTGGCTTGCAACGGGAACCCTTTTCCATTGTTCCGGATCCAAGCTTCCTTTATCCGAGCCCCCAGCATCGTCAAGCGGTCGCGCACTTAAAATATGGGCTCGATCGGGAGGGGGGATTTATTCTCTTGACAGGGGAAGTAGGGACTGGGAAAACAACCTTAACTAGAATTTTGCTAAAAAGTTTGCCTGCCCATATCCGAGTTGCATATGTTCTTAATAGTAAATTGGAATCAACCGATTTACTGGCCAGCATTTGTCACGAGCTGAATATTGCGCTCTCAGACCAAGAAGGAATTTCTCACACTAAGATATGCACAGACGCAATCTACCGAGATCTATTAGCTGCTCATGCCGATGGGAAGAAGACACTTATTGTTGTTGAGGAGGCTCAAAACTTAAATTTTGAGGTATTGGAGTCTCTTCGGCTGCTAAGCAACCTAGAGACAGAGACCCATAAACTTTTGCATATTCTGTTAGTGGGCCAACCTGAGTTACTCCCAATACTGGCTAAAACTGATCTGCGTCAGTTAAATCAGCGGGTCGTCGCCAGATTTCACCTGCAGCCATTAGATAAAACGGAAATAGCAAATTATATTAATTACCGTCTTCATAAAGCCGGCGTTGAGCAACCGATATTCAATAGTGATTGTGTTAAGGTTTTGTATAAACTGACTGATGGAATACCTAGGCTTATAAACTTGGTTTGCCACCAATCGCTCCTGGCGGCTTATTCAAACAGCAGCTATAGTGTTTCTGGAGCTCTTTTAAAATCAGCTGCAACTGAAATTCTATCTGATTCGAATAGTCGAAGCTCGGTCGGGCAGAAAAAATGGATTGCGAATTCACTGCTCTTTATTTTCTTTGCTCTGGTTTGCTTAGCAATTTATTCTTTTACCAAGGACAAAGGGAGTTTTTTGCCAATCCAAATTGATTTAACTGATCAAGAATTGGCGGAAAAATCACTCAGTGGCGATAAAAGTGTTCCTAAATATATCGAAATTGAAGTCAACCAAAATTCAGATTCGATTTTTTCTCCAGAACGGCACCTATTACAACTTTGGATCTCTGAACCAGTGGCTTGGACTATTGATCGAACTTATATGGAATTTATAGATTCCTATGGTTTAAAAATGAAAAGTTTTGAGAAATTAAATTTTGAAGATCTTCTTAGGATTGATAGGCCAGGAATCGTAAATTTAGTTGATTACTCAGGAGGATATTCGGTTCTGCTGACTGCAATTAATGGTAACGAATTGATAGTTACTGCTGAGCATGGTTCAAGGACTATAAGATATGATGAGTTCATTAAAAGCTGGGATGGGTCGTTTAAATATTTGTGGAAGCCGCCAAAGGGTTATGGACTGTTAAAGAAGGGGGTGTCGAATCGGCCTGTAGTTGACTGGCTGCAATCTCGTTTGATGCTAATGGATCATGAGTATGAATGGGTTATTACTGGGGGCCATTATACGGAGGCTATTCGCCTTAGGGTTGTTGAGTTCCAAGAACGACATCAGCTTCTTGCGGATGGTATTTTAGGTGATCAAACTACTATGATGCTCAATACACTCACTGATCCGAGTATTCCATCGTTAAGGGGAAGATAAGCACATGTCTTACATTTTGGAAGCTCTTAAGAAGGCCCAACATGATAGGGTGCGTGAAAATGTTATTGATGTTGAGGATCTGACAAGCGTCGTTTGGGACTCGATGGAGCTCAAAAAAAAGCGCAAAGGCTCCACCGGTTTTTTAGTTATTTTGATTACTGCTTTGGCTCTGATTTTTTCTGTCATTTATTTTTTTTATGAGAAAAACTCGATAGAACCCGGGTTGATGTCAGAAGCAGATAACTTTGAGCTTGATAAAAGCGAATTGTCTGATTCACAAGGGAGTGAAGAAAACGGGATTTCTCAAACCAGCTTAGATGGTATAGATGAGAATTTCGGACGAGTCCCCGAAATCGCTGTAACTGGCAGTATATATATGGGTAATGGTGCTTTGGGGAATAAAATTTTTATTGAAGATAGGGAATACCGGGAGGGGGATTTAATTAGTGGGCAGTGGATGCTTTTTCATATAGGGCCACAAGCAATTGAATTGAGATCAGGTGACAGTGCTGTTCTGATTCATTACTGAAAACTGCGCTATCTGGTCTAATCAGAAAACACTTCAATTTGAGAGTCAATCCCTCTCCTGAAACTTTTGGCCCGGCGGTAAGGGAAGACGTCTAAAACATAGCCTTGGTTTATTTTATCTTGTAGATTCAGCCAAAA